>NZ_JBGCUL010000886.1:0-1833 GCF_054177685.1 Pseudomonas sp. P5_A2_2 | reverse complement strand
AGCTCAAGGCACGCTAAGTCCGGAAAACATGAGCGCAGAAAAGCGTTTTTCTCCAACACGAGGCGGCTTTCGTCCAACTTCGCAAAACGAAGCCGCCGTAGGCTGATGCTTCCAACAGGACCACGACAAAAATGACTATGACCGAATACGTTTTCACTCCGGATTTACCTGTGACCTTGCCAGTTGCCGGCAGCCAGCAGCGTTTCCCCGTTGGCCGGGTATTTTGCGTCGGCCGCAACTACCCTTGGCCAGACACCCAGGGTCAGTCCCGCCAGCCACCCGTGTTTTTCATGAAGCCGGCGAGCAACGTGGTGGATGCGTTGGGTGAAGTGGCGTTCCCGCCGCTGACCGAAGAGTTTGCCCACGAAATCGAATTGGTCGTCGCCATTGGAGAAGGTGGCGCCAATATTCCGGAGAGTCAGGCGCTGGCCTATGTCTGGGGCTACGCCGCCGGGCTTGACCTGACCCGTCGTGATGTACAGCGAGCGGCCAAGAGCAATGGCTTGCCGTGGGAAGGTGCCAAGGTGTTCGACGGCGCCGCGCCGATGACCGCCATCGTGCCAGTCACTCGCGCCGGACACCCGGACGGCGATTTGTGGCTGAACGTCAACGGCGAAGAGCGCCAGCGCGACAGCCTCGACAGCCAGATCTGGTCGGTCAGTGAAATCATCAGCCGCATCTCGCAGTCGGTGGCGCTGCGGGCCGGTGACCTGATCATGACCGGCAGCCCGGCAGGCGTCGATGTGTTGCAACCCGGCGACATCATCAACGCCGGGATCGATGGCATCGGCCAACTGGAAATGCGCGTCGGTCAGCGACCTTGAACCCGGCTTCCGCCCTCGTGAATTGAAAAAGGAGATAACAACATGAACAGTCCATTGAAAGTGGCCCTGGTGAGCGGCGCCGGTAGCGGAATCGGCCGCGCCGTGGCCCTGGCTCTGATGGCCGACGGATTTACCCTGGTATTGGCTGGTCGTCGGCCAGAGCCTTTACAGGCATTGGTCGAATTGGCGCTCAGCGAGGGACACGAAGCGTTGGCGGTGCCCACCGATGTGCGCGACCCGGYCAGTGTCGATGCGCTATTTGCCACCATTACCGAGGTATACGGACGCCTCGACGTGGTGTTCAACAATGCCGGAGTCAACGCCCCTGCCGTGCCGCTCGATGAACTGACGTTCGAGCAGTGGCGCAACGTGATCGACACCAACCTGAACGGTGTTTTCCTCTGCGCCCGTGGTGCCTTCGCACAGATGCGCCGGCAACAGCCACAGGGCGGACGCATCATCAATAACGGCTCAATCTCAGCCCATACCCCACGCCCGTTCAGCAGCGCCTACACCGCCAGCAAACATGCGGTGTTGGGACTGAGCAAATCCCTGGCCCTGGACGGGCGCGAATTCAACATCGCCTGCAGCCAGATCGACATCGGCAACGCCTTGACCGAAATGTCGGTACGCATGACCAAAGGCGTGCGCCAGGCCAACGGCACCATCGCGGTGGAGCCGATGGTGGACGTCAAGCATGTGGCCGATGCCGTGCGCTACATCGCCGCTCTGCCGCTGGAGGCGAACGTCCTGAACATGACCGTCATGGCCAGCGCCATGCCGTTTGCCGGTCGCGGTTAAACCGGACTTTTTATTCTGTTACGCGAGGTTTACATGAAGCCAGAAGTCTTGCAGCTCAGCCCGATCCTGATCCCCGAAATCAACGCACGGCTCGATGAGTTGTTTACCGTCAGACGTTACTTCCAACAGGCCGACAAGCAGGCTTATTTGCAGGAACACGGCGCGAACATTCGCGGGGTGATCACCGGCGGGCATACCGGGATCAGCC
>NZ_JBGCUL010000885.1:0-1834 GCF_054177685.1 Pseudomonas sp. P5_A2_2 | reverse complement strand
GTCCCAATACGCCCGCCGACTGGCTGGCGCCGCCGGTAAAAAGGTTGCCTGCGGATACAGCCGTGGCACTGCCCAGCAATGCGCTAAGGGAGAATTTCGGGTAGTACTCGGCAATCGCCTCCCCGATGCGTGCGTTTGAGGCCGCAAGACGGCGCTCAGCCACAATGAGATCTGGCCGGCGGCGCAGCAAATCGGCCGGCGTTCCCATCGCCTTTATCTGCGGCGCTACAGGAATGCTCCCCGCACTTGCCAGTTGCGTACCGATCATTGCCAGGCGTTGAGTTCAACACCTGGCCGAGCGGCGTCTCGATTGACTGGTAGGAGCGCGCGGCCTGTCCGCTGATGTTCCCAGAGGGGAGTAGAGCGGCATTTGCAGCACCTAGTCCGGCCCGCGCCTGCGTGACTCGCGCCGACGCTTGCGCCAGGTCCAGATTCTGCTCAAGCGCCTTGGAGATGAAGTCGGTCAGCACTGGATCACCAAAGCCTTCCCACCAGGCTACAAGGCTGGTCGACGTCGCTCCACGCCGCTGTTCGACAGAAGGCTGACCCAGGTAACGATCCGAAAGCGGAGCGTCTGGACGATGGTAGTCCGGACCGACCGCGCAACCTGCCAATAAGCTGGCGCTGACCAAAAGAGCAATTGGACGGAGGGGAGGCATTGAGATTCCTTCAATAGAGGATGTTTGTGACCATGTCACGTAATAGTCACGCTCTGTCAATTAAGGTGATTTGAGCATATTTTTGGTTTTTCTCATGGATAACGGCGGTTCCATGTTGAGCTTGAGAATCTGGATGTTCCATGGTTTGTGACTATTGACACATATAGTCACTAGGCTGAGAATGTGGCGCTCGTCCTATTTTCAAGTAAGGGAACCTATGMGCCGGCTTCGACCTTTCTCCATTGCCGCTTGCTTGTTGCCTCTCGTCCTGACGGCATGTGGCGACTCATCCACCGTTGAAGATCCGCGCACGCATGCCCCTCTGGTCAGGTCCGCAGCGGTTCAGGGTTCCTCCGACGCCTCACGTTCTTTCACTGGTGTCGTGGCTGCCCGCGTCCAGGGCGATCTGGGTTTTCGGGTATCAGGCAAGGTGCTTGAGCGTCTGGTTGACACCGGTCAAACCGTTAAACGTGGTCAGCCACTCATGCGCCTTGACCCAATCGACCTGGGGTTGCAGGCGCGAGCACAGCAAGAGTCAGTCATAGCCGCTCGGGCCCGAGCCAAACAGACAGCAGATGACGAGGCTCGATATCGCAACCTGGTCGCCGCAGGTGCTATTTCCGCATCGGCCTATGACCAGATCAAAGCCGCAGCGGATACCGCAAAGGCGCAGCTTGGCGCCGCTGAAGCGCAGGCTGATGTAGCCCGCAATGCTTCTGGTTATGCGGTGCTGTTGGCGGATTCCGACGGCGTGGTGGTGGAGACGCTCGCCGAGCCCGGACAAGTCGTCAGCCCGGGACAGCCTGTGGTTCGACTGGCGCGGGCAGGGCAGCGCGAAGCCATCGTGCACCTGCCCGAGACGTTGCGCCCCGCAGCAGGATCCACCGCGCAGGCGACGCTTTATGGCAATGCCACGGATGCTGTTACAGCGAAGCTGAGGCTGCTTTCTGACTCGGCCGACCGAATGACACGTACCTTCGAGGCGCGGTATGTGCTTGAGGGCGCGCTGGCCAATGCACCGATAGGTTCGACCGTCACGCTTCGGATCGCTGAAGGCTCCACGCAAGGGCAGGGGCTGCAAGTACCGATCGCTGCCGTTTATGACCCAGGCCAAGGCACTGGCGTGTGGGTCATCGCCGGTACACCGGCGAAGGTGGCCTGGCGACCTGTACAAG
>NZ_JBGCUL010000884.1:0-1834 GCF_054177685.1 Pseudomonas sp. P5_A2_2 | reverse complement strand
CCAACGAGGCGTTGGCCACGCTCCATGACAGTTTTGCCGAGGCTCAATTGGACCTGTTGTCCGGTTACTCTATCGTTGGCAGGATTCGCGCGCTGATTACCGAGCGCTTGAGCCAGGGGCAAGGCCAAGGGCAATGCGATATGGAATCGATTGCGGCGGCACTGAATATCAGCAAGCGAACGCTTCAACGAGGCCTTGAGAAGGATGGCACGCAATTCAAGGACGTCCTGAACGATGTGCGCCGGCAGATGGCTGACTTCTATTTGCGCCATTCTCATTTCAACTTGAAGCATGTGACTTGCCTGCTCGGCTTCCATGATCACAGCAGCTTCCATAAGGCGTGCATCCGTTGGTTCGGTATGACGCCCGGTCAGTATCGAACCGACGAGTTGTCGCCTGTGGTCGAAAAAGTCGCGCGGGTCCGTTCCATGAACCTCATCGGTCTGTCCAGAGATCATAAGGTCGCAGGCTTCACCGAACGGATTCACCGCTAATCCCTTGTGAAGGGTCATTGAGGCTTGGGGCCTGTTGTACCTTTGCGCGCTTTGCGCTTCGGGGCTTTGACTACGTTGGCGGGAGCGGGCAGTGGTGTAATCTGCGGCGCCGCAGGTGGCTGCGAAGGGGGCTCCTGCGCGATGACAACTGTTTCACCGGGTGGTTGGGTCAGGCTGAAGCCCGGCAGGGGGACTTCGAGCAGCGCGTGCAGTTCACGCCAGAATTCGCCTTCAGCTCCAACGGTCGCCAGCAGTTCAGGCATCAATTGCCCAACGGCTGTCAGGACCTGTTGGCGCTCCTTTGCCTCTGGTAGCAACAAAGGCAGGCTGCGCAAGCTTTCCTGCGGGTGGGCGAAAACCAGCAGGTTCTGCAATCGGATGGCTTCGCGCAGGGCAGTGGGCTCATTGCTGTAGTCCTGGACCAGCAGGTGCACCTGCTGGATCAGCTTCTCGATGCTTTCCTTGCCCGCCTTGTCGCTATCGCGGCCCAGCAAAAACAGAATCCGCACCAATGCTTCCAGAGGGCCGCCATGAGGCAGCGCATCCTGCAGGCGTTCGATCAGGGCCTGGTCCAGCTGGTCGGCATGTGCCTGGAGATTTCGCACAGGCTTGTTGCTGGTGAAGGCACTCAGTGCGCCGTAAACACCGTAAAAACACAGCTCCTGAGTGGCGTCACGCACATCGCGATAAGCATTCAGGGCGTCTTGCATCTGGTTGGAAAACAACGCTTGCCAGGCCAGCAGCGGGTTGTCTTTGCGTGCAGGATGACGATCACTGCTCACTTGGGAGGCGGTCCCGGCTAACCACCACAGCGCCGGATTCAGGCTGCTCCATAGCACTTGCTGCTGATGGAAGGGGTGCGCCCTGCGCAACAGTTCGGCAATTGGCTCGTTGACGATCTGACGTAGCCACGGACGTATGAACCCGTCGTAAAACGCGCTGTTGATTTCAGAGGCGCGCTCCACCAGAGAGAATTCGCGATCGTCATCACGGGCCGGCTCGACGTCATCATGGATATCGGCGATTCGCCTTGATTCGAAACGCACTCGGTATTGCATGTCATCGCTGCCTGAGGAGGTTGGCAGATCGTCAATCAGCATTTCATACAGTCCCGCCGGCAGCGCCTTGATGGTTTCGACCGCGCCGAGCATCCCACGGTGTTCGCGCCGCGCCACTTTGCCGGAAACAAAAATGCCTAAATGGCCGATGCTGGCGTGCCGCAGGTAGACGATGGTACGTCCTGCGTCATGCAAAGCGAGATCGCTGGGATAGGCATCGGCGATCCAGTCCAATGCCTGCTGGGGAGGGGTGATGTTGTCTCCGTAGGAACAGAACACCAC
>NZ_JBGCUL010000883.1:0-1835 GCF_054177685.1 Pseudomonas sp. P5_A2_2 | reverse complement strand
GGCCAATGGTTTGCGCTTGGTCAGGTCCGGAACGCGCTGCAAGGCGATGATCGCGCCGAGCACCATGCCGATCAGCAGCGTCACGAACATGTGCGCTGCATCCTTGCCCACCAGTTGCAAATCACTGAGGTGCTTGCTCACCCACTCGCCAATCGCCACACGAAACTCCGCGGCACTGGCTGGCAGGTAAGCGTCGATGAACGGCGGCAGTTGCCCGCGTGCGCGGTCGACTACACCCATGAACTTGTCGAGGGAAGCGCCAGGGTTCTCTGCTTCGTGCAGCAGGAAGCTGATGGCACCGGCGAAGATCAGCGTCAGCACGCTGACAATCAGAGTCCCCAGCAACGCCACCGCCAGCCAGCGCGCGCGCCGGCCTTCGATCAACCGTTGCAGTTGCGGGGTGAGCATGTTGACCAGCTCGAACACCAGCAACCCGGCGAGCAGGCTGGGCAGCAATCGCAGCGGGATGACCAGCAGCAGTCCGCCAAAAATGATGACCCAGCTGATGACCAGCAAAACTTGACGCTGAGAAAACGTTGGCATACAGCCTCAAAAACGAACGGCGTAAAAAGGATTGGCAGTCTGCCAGCGATCCGGTGCGAGCACTAGGATTGTGTAGATCGACCTTAGTGGTGGTTCAGGATTTTTTGCAGCGTCTTCTGCGGCCCCATCGTCGGAGCGCCGCCCGGAGCAAGCTCGCTCCCACAGTGGAACTGAGTACACCGGACAAATGTGGGAGCGAGCTTGCTCGCGATGGGGTCGGCACATTCACCACAAGCTTCCAGGTTTATTTTTTCTTCAGGCAATCACTCATGAACGCCTTGCGCTCGTCACCCTTGAGGGCTTTGGTGGCGGCGTCGGCGTTGCAGGTCTTCATCTTCTCTTGTTGTGGGGTCAAGGCCTTACCGGCATCGTTTGCCGCCGGAGTCGCCTTCAGGCAGGTGCTCATGAAGGCTTTGCGCTCGTCGCCCTTGAGGCTTTTGGCCGTGGCGTCGGCGTTGCAGGTAGTCATCTTTTCCTGTTGGGCTGTGGCGGCGAAGCCTTGGGAACAGAGCAGCAAACCGATCATCAACAAAGGGACACGCATCATCTTCATGGAGTTTTCTCCTGGTCGCCACGCCGAGGGGCGCGGCCTTGTACTGGAGTGTAGACAACCCCTGTTACACCTTCCTGTTCTCCAGGTGGCTGCGTCGATACTGCTCCGGCGTGCACCCGGCCTGACGCTGGAACATCGCGATAAACGCCGAGCCGGTGCTGTAGCCCATGTCGAAGGCGATCTCCTGAATGCTGCGCGGGCTATCCAGCGCTTCGATCGCCGCCAGAAAACGCAGGCGCTGGCGCCACTCGCCGAAACTCATGCCCAGTTCCCGCACGAACTGCCGCGCCAGGGTGCGCTCGCTGACATGGATGCGTGCGGCCCATTCCGACAGGGGCCGGTTATCCCCAGGCTCGGCCTGCAACGCTTCGAGAATTCCGAGTATCCCGGGACTGCTGGCATAGGGCAGGTAGCACTCGTGCACCGGGGCCTGTTGCAGTTGGTCCACCAATACCTGGGCCAGACGCTGATCGKCGGCCTGCTCGGGGATTTTCACGTCGCGGGCGGCGAAGTCCTTGAGGATCGACTTGAGGATGTCACTGATGGCCAGGGTGCAGGCTCGCGACGGCAGGTCGACGCAGACCTTGGGTGCCAGGCACACCGCGCGGTAGTTGACCGGTTGGTGGCTGTAGAAACTGTGCTCGATCTGCGGCGGCACCCACACCGCGTATTGCGGAGGAGACATGAAGCGGCTGCCCTCGACGTCCATGTGCAGCACGCCGTGGGCGGCGTATTCCAG
>NZ_JBGCUL010000882.1:0-1836 GCF_054177685.1 Pseudomonas sp. P5_A2_2 | reverse complement strand
CCTCGAGGCTTTCGAGAAAGTCCACGGCGCTCTTATCGAATGGCGTGGAGAACGCCAGCAGGCCCAGTTCTTTGGCGCGAGCGAAAATCGGCGCATGCCATTCCCAGGGCGTGTGGGCCTTCTCGTACAACGCGTACAACGAAGTACCGGCCCACAGGCTGTTCGGGTCCTTGATGAAAAACTCGCCTTCAGCCAGGTCCAGGGTCATGGTGTCGGCGGTGTAGGTCTGCAGCTTCAATGCATGGGCACCGGCCCTGGCCGCGGCCTCGACGATTTGCAGCGCCACGTCCAGGGACTGGTTATGATTGCCGCTCATCTCGGCAATGATGAAAGGTGGCGCATCGGCACCGATCAGGCGATCGCCAATCTTGAAGCTAGTCATCTGCGTGATCCTTCAATACGCGCGTGAACGCGCAGGCACTCTGGGTAAAACCGGCTTCGCGAAAGACGTTCAGCGACGGCTGGTTAGCGGGCAACACCTGGGCGGTGAGCGACTGAAGTTCCGGCCAGAGGGCCTTCACAAAGGTTTCCCCACGGGCCAGCAGCGCCCTGCCCCAGCCCAGGCCGAACCGGCCTTCGAACAGATAAATCGACACCTCGGCGCTAAAGCCACGCAGGTCATAACGCAGCACACCGACCGGACCGTCATCGGCCTCGGCAATCAACAGCAGTCGCCAGGGATTGTTCAGGCTCGCGGCCAGCCAGTTTTGGTGCGCAGGCCATTCGATCACGCCGGTCTCCAGCGACCAGCGGCGCACGGCCTCGGTGTTGCGCCCGTCGAACAACAACTGCGCATCACCCAGGGTCGCCGGGCGCATCCTCAGCACCGCACCGGCCAGCGCAACCGCTACCCGCTGCGCCCCACGCCCATCGACAAGTTGTCGCGACTGCTGTGCCAGGCTCTGGCGCAAACCCTGATTACCCGCGACAAAGCCAATGGCCAGGCGCAACTGCTCGACACTGACCTGCTCGCGGGCGCCCATGAACACATGGGCGCCCGCGGCCGCCATCACCTCGCCGTTGGCCTGCTGGTTGTTCGATACGGCAATGCAGATCGTCGGCAGCCCCATGGCCGCCCGCTCCCAACTGGTGCCGCCACCCGCGCCGACAAACAGGTCAGCTTCGGTCATCAATCGATAAAAGTCGCTGACAAAACTGTGCAGGCGCCAATGCGGGCGACTGGCCGCCAACGCCTGCATCTGCGCCCAGGCCGGATTATCCGCACCGGCGACAAAATCGACTTCCAGCTCGGCAAAATCCGCCAGCGCCAGCATTGCATGATGGGTTTGCATGGCCGCGTCGAACCCACCGAAGTTCACCAGAACACGCCGGGCCTGTGGTTTGATGTCGATGGCCGGGCAACAGAACTCGTCGCGCAACATGGCAAACCGGGGACCGAACAATGTCCGGCAGCCCGGCGTCAGCAGCGAGGTATAAGCCTCTGGCGTACCCGAGAGATTCTGGTTCAGCAACAAGTCGGCGCTGTAGGTCCGCGTGGCGAGGTCATCCACTACCGCGATCCGTGGCGCCCAGCGCCGCGCGGCCGTCTGCCAGTGATGATCGAGGCCGTAGTGGTCGACAATGATCCAGTCAAACGCCGGCTGGTGCTCCAGCAACGGCTCGAGCGCGGCGACGTCCGCCTGCCATGGCAGCATGGATTCGATGGCTTGCTGCGGGTCTTCATCGCTGTAGCGCTCAGGCAGCGCGAAGGTTTCGAAACCTTCGGCCCGCAGTGCCTCCACTCGATGCCCGGGTAACAGGCGACAGGCGAAAGCCACGTGACTGCCCTGCCGGCGCAACACGCGGGCCAGGCACAGGCAACGCGCGATGTGGCCG
>NZ_JBGCUL010000881.1:0-1844 GCF_054177685.1 Pseudomonas sp. P5_A2_2 | reverse complement strand
CAAAAATTGTGGTCGACGATAATCCTGTGCGAGAGAGCTTGCTCGCGATGAAGGCGACACAGTCTTTCAGTCTGTCGCAGGCTGCGGATTCAACCAGCCCCGCACCCGCCGGAACAGTTGCTCCTGTTCGGCCCTGGTATCGGGCAACGCCTTGAGCGCGACCTGGCTGAATGCCGATGACTTCAAGCGCTTGCTGGCCTGCAGGCGTTCCAGTGCTGCGTTGCGATCTGGCGCTTTGTCCTTGTAGTAAATATCCGCGGTCGGCAGTTTCAGGGTCGGGGTCAGCTCCGCCAGCCCGGGCTTCGCTGCCACCGGTGTCCGGGCGGCGACCATCACCAGCTTTTCGACTTGCGACGGCTGCTTCTCGCTCAGGTAACGCGTGGCCCAATAGGCGCCGGAACCATGCCCCAACACCACGATACTGCGGGCGCTTTGCTGTTCGGCGAAGGCGAGTGCGGCGTCGATCCGGGCGAAGATGCGCTCGGCATCGGCCTTGGACTGCTCCTCAGTGGTTTCAGCGATGACTTTGTCGGCCACATCGGCCTCGCCTCCGGCTACCTGTTCGATGGGGGCCGCAGTGGTCGAGTCTTTGCTGCCGGTTTCGGGGGCCTTGGGAGCTGGCGCTGCTTCTACGATACGTGGCGCAATGGCATCGCTTTGCAGGTCCGGCAAGGTGATACTCAGGCTGCTCCACTCGGCGTCCGGCAGTTTGCGCCGCAAAGGACCGACCGCTTGCGGCCAGTCAACGGTTTCGCCGGCGCCGGGGATGATAATCACCGCGCCTTTGGGTTCGGCGGTATTGGCCGGTTTCCACAAGGCCAGAAACGTGTCGGTGCCCGCTTGCAGTTGTTGCTGTTCCTGAGCCGGGATTTTTCGCTCAAGTGCAGTCGCTTCTTCCTGACTACGCTCAGGCAACGGCTGACGTTCGAGTGGTTTTTCTTCGGCGGTTTTTTCTGCTGCTGCAGGCGCCGGGTCGGCCGCCTCGACGGAAAAAGCGCATGGCAGGATCAGCGACAGGCACAATGCTGGCAGTGCCAGGCGGTAGACAGGGGGCATCGGATATTCCAGGCCAGAAGTTGTTCCGGCAGCCTAATGGGTTGGTCAGTATTTGTCAGTGTGTGAGAGTTCAATGATGCGTTTACGCTGCCTGTGGGTTATCGGCTGTTTGTGGTTTCCCTTGATGKGTTGGGCGGCGGCCATGCCCCCGGAGCACGTTGCCCAACTGACTCCGAAACAACAGCACTGGCTGGCGCAGCAGGATGAGTTGCGGGTCGGCGTGGTGTTGCAGGCGCCCTATGCGCAATATGATCGCCGCTTGCAGCGCCTGTCCGGGGTGAATGTCGACTTGATGAAGTGGCTGGCAAAGACCCTCAACGTCGAACTGAGCTGGCGCAACTTTCCCGACCTTGAACAACTGGAGGCGGCTGCACGCGAGGGCGAAATCGACATCGCCCCGGGGCTGACCCAAACCCCTGGCGGATTGCGCCTCTGGCAGTTTTCCGACCCTTACATGCGAGTGCCGCAACTGGTGGTCAGCGACCAGAAAAGCGCGGGCGCGGTCGAGCTGGAAAAGCTCGACAGCCAGACCCGCGTCGCCGTGCGCATGCCCAGCACCATCGCCGATTACCTGCGTAGCAACTATCCGCACCTGAATCTGCAAGGCGTCCCGATGGAGCGTCAGGCATTGCAATTGCTGACTGGCCAGCAGGCGGGTTATGCGGTTGTTGATGAGGCGCAATTGGGGCGCCTGTCCGTCGAGCCGGAGTTCGCCGGGTTGGTGGTTGTCGGGGATGTCGGCTTGCCGCAGCTGCTGCGAGTGGCCACGCGCCGCGACAAGCCGGAAC
>NZ_JBGCUL010000880.1:0-1844 GCF_054177685.1 Pseudomonas sp. P5_A2_2 | reverse complement strand
CGCTCCCACAGGGGGTTTGCAGCGTCCTTGGCAGGTGGTTTCAGCAAAACAGATCAACCCACGGATCCATGGCCTAAGCTTGTCCGCAGGCCCATGTTCATCGCACACCTCGATGGGCGAACGGCACCTATAAAAACAATGCAATCAGGAGATACCCATGTCCGCTTTGATCCGTCGTTTCAGTCGCTGCATGGCCGCTGGTTTGACCGCTGTCGTGCTGGTCGCCCCCGTCTTCGCGCTGGATACCGTGAAATTCATGGCCCCGGGTTCGGTGGGCGGTGGTTACGACCAGACCGCCAGGGTGCTGGGCAAGGCCATGGTCGAAGCCAATACCGCCAAGGCCGTGACCTTCGAGAACAAGGGCGGGGSGGGCGGGACCCTGGGGCTGGCGCAATTTGCCAACAGCACCAAGGGTGACCCGAACGCCTTGCTGGTGGTCGGCGCGATCATGGTCGCGGGCATCGAACAGAACAAACCGCAGATCAGCCTGAAGGATGTGACGCCGATTGCCCGGCTGTTTACCGAATACAACGTGATCGCCGTGCGCAAGGAGTCCGAATACAAGACCCTCGATGACCTGATCAAGGCCTTCAAGGCCAATCCGACGAGCATCACCTGGGGCGGCGGCTCCAAGGGCTCGGTGGATCACATCGGCATCGCCGAGCTGGCGGGCAAGCTGGACGTGCCGGTCAACAAGGTGAATTACGTGGCATTTGGTGGCGGTGGCGAGGTGGTTGCCCAGGCGCTGGGCGGCCAGCTCAAGGTGATCACCGGCGGTTACGCCGAGCTGGGCCAATACATCAAGACCGGTCAGTTCCGTGTCCTGGCCATCGGTGCGCCGGAGCGCGTTCCCGGCATTGAGGCACCGACCCTCAAGGAGAGCGGCTATGACGTGACGATCGGCAACTGGCGCGGCGTTTACGGTGCAGCGGGCCTCACCCCGCAGCAGCGTAAAGAGGTGATCGACGCGGTCGTGGCCGCCACCAACAGCAAGGTCTGGCAGGACAATATCCAGACCAACGCCTGGACGCCCAGCGTGCTGACCGGCGATGAGTTCGGTAAATTCGTCGAGGAAGAACACGTGAGGTTGCGCGCCATGCTGGTCAAGGTCGGGCTGATTTGAAATGGCCACACTACGTACAGTGGTGCCGACGCAATTGGCCGTCGGCATCGGCCTGATCGCCATCAGTGTCGTGTTGGCGATGGGTGCCTACCGTTTTCCGCCGGAAATGGGTTTCGTCATCCTGCCGGCGTACGTTTATCCCTATGTCGTGGCAGGGTTTCTGGGCGCCGTGGGGCTGCTGCTGGGGTATCAGGCCATCAGTGGCGGCTTTCGCGAACTGGATAACGACACCGCCACGGTGCCCGGTGGAAAAGCCGGTGCGGCCTGGGTGACCGCGGGGCTTGTCGGGGTGGCGCTGCTGATCAACCTCATCGGTTTTGTGCTGGCCGCCGGGTTGCTGTTTGCCTGTTCGGCGCGGGGTTTCGGCAGCCGTCATCCCCTGCGGGACCTGGCCATCGGCATTGCCTTGACCCTGCCGATCTACTGGCTGTTCAACGCCGGGCTGGGGGTTTCCCTGCCGTCGCTGATCAACATCTGGCTTTGAAAGGAGATCGACACTGTGGACATTCTTTCAAGCCTGGCGATGGGTTTTGCCGCGGCGCTGACGCCGATCAATCTGATGTGGGGGTTCATCGGCTGCCTGCTCGGCACCGCCATCGGCGTGTTGCCGGGGATCGGTCCGGCGCTGACGGTGGCCCTGCTGTTGCCGATCACCGCCAAGGTCGACCCCACTGGCGCCTTGATCATGTTCGCCGGTATCTATTACGGCGCGCAGTTCGGC
>NZ_JBGCUL010000879.1:0-1848 GCF_054177685.1 Pseudomonas sp. P5_A2_2 | reverse complement strand
CCACTTCCGTCACTGATACACCGATCAACTGTGGGAGCGAGCTTGCTCGCGATAGCGTCCGTTCAGACACATTGATGCTGGATTTGCCGCCGTCATCGCGAGCAAGCTCGCTCCCACAGGTAAAGCATCTTTGMGGTGCTCAACAGAATTTGCGTCATCCGAGGTTTTTGAAATGAATGTTTTGATCATTGGCAGCGGTGGCCGTGAACACGCCCTGGCCTGGAAAGTGGCTCAGGATCCGCGCGTGCAGAAGGTGTTCGTGGCTCCGGGCAACGCCGGTACCGCCATCGAAGCCAAGTGCGAGAACGTCGCCATTGACGTACTGGCGCTTGAGCAACTGGCAGACTTTGCCGAGAAAAACGTTTCGCTGACCATCGTTGGCCCTGAAGTGCCGCTGGTTGCCGGTGTTGTGGATCTGTTCCGCAGCCGCGGCCTCGATTGCTTCGGTCCGACCGCCGGCGCTGCACAGCTGGAAGGTTCGAAAGCCTTCACCAAGGACTTCCTGGCTCGCCACAAGATCCCGACTGCCGACTACCAGAACTTCACCGAAATCGAGCCAGCCCTGGCCTACCTGCGTGAAAAAGGCGCTCCGATCGTGATCAAGGCCGACGGCCTGGCCGCCGGCAAAGGCGTGATCGTCGCCATGACCCTGCCTGAAGCCGAAGACGCCGTGCGCGACATGCTGGCGGGCAATGCCTTTGGCGATGCGGGTTCGCGCGTGGTCATCGAAGAATTCCTGGACGGCGAAGAAGCCAGCTTCATCGTCATGGTCGACGGCAAGAACGTGCTGCCGATGGCCACCAGCCAGGACCACAAACGCGTCGGTGACGGCGACACCGGTCCAAACACCGGCGGCATGGGTGCTTACTCCCCGGCACCCGTGGTCACCGCCGACGTGCACAAGCGCGTCATGGACCTGGTGATCTGGCCGACCGTGCGCGGCATGGCCGAAGAAGGCAATGTCTACACTGGCTTCCTGTACGCCGGCCTGATGATCGACAAGGCTGGTAACCCAAAAGTCATCGAATTCAACTGCCGTTTCGGCGACCCTGAGACCCAACCGGTGATGCTGCGTCTGCAGTCGAGCCTGGTGCTGCTGGTCGAAGCCGCCCTGGCGCAGGCGCTGGATAAAGTAGAAGCGCAATGGGATCCACGTCCGAGCGTCGGCATCGTCCTGGCCGCTGGCGGCTATCCTGGTGACTACGCCAAAGGCGCAGCCATCAAGGGGCTGGATGCAGCCGCCGCACTGGAAGGCAAGATTTTCCACGCCGGTACTGCACTCATGGATAGTCAGGTGGTGACGGCCGGTGGTCGTGTGTTGTGCGCCACAGCCATGGGGGCCAGCGTCGACGCTGCGCAGCAGCAGGCCTACAAGTTGGCGGCTACGATTGACTGGGAAGGCTGTTTCTATCGCAAGGACATTGGCTACCGCGCCATTGCCCGCGAGCGCGGCGAGAATCAGGAATAAGGTAAACACCGCGCCAGGCAATGAACACGGTTCATTGCCTGGCTATTCCGGCACCGCGCATCGTTATATTCTGGCATCAACCTAACGAAGGGATTTCGCCGTGCGCTGGCTCAGGATTGCCATAAGCTTGACCGTCACTTTGCTGACCTTGCTCTGCATGCTACCGGCCCAGGCCGCGCAAGGCAGTGGCTGGGCGGTATTGCTCGACGAACAGGGCGCCCTGCAACTGAGCGACATCCGTTCCGCACGCTATACCAATCAATTCAGCCCTATCGAACTCGACCGCATTACCGCGGCCGAGCCCGATGGCGCGTTATGGTTGCGATTCAGGCTTGCGCCGGGTAACCACGAGCAATTGCTGCGAGTGTTCGCGCCTGACC
>NZ_JBGCUL010000878.1:0-1850 GCF_054177685.1 Pseudomonas sp. P5_A2_2 | reverse complement strand
CCGCCTCAGTCGCCTCTCACAGGCTGATTGGGACACTCTCAAGGTCACCATCAAGGCCAAGGGGCTTCGATTGGTAGTGGCTGATCTGCCTACCAGTCATATGTTGATTGAGACGAAGGGAATCACAGGACAAATCATGGACGTCATCAACAATATGCTGATCGACCTCATGGCTACCATGGCACGACTGGATCAAGAGAAGCGTGTAGAACGCATCAGGCAAGGACTAGAGAACAAACGTGCTGCTGATCCCGATTGGAAGCCATCAGGTAAAGGCAGGAACACTGCCAAGTGGGAGAAGGTTCAGTTGCTGATGCAGGAGCATCCAACCATGTCCGCTGACATGATCGCCAAGCTGGCTGACTGTGGTGTCGCCACGGTGTACCGGATCAAGCGAGAAACAACAGCAGTATGATGGATGCTCGCCCTGTGTCTGTAGTTGTGGTCAGCAGATGCAGGGCAAGCTGGGACTTATTTATCGATTTTGGCGGCGCTCATTTGGCCACCTCGCACCTGGCTTAGCAGGTCAGGTTAAAACACCATTATTTTTCCAGTCAACCAACCAAACCGATATCAAAGTGCACCGGAATTTTGGCGGCGGGGCGAGGACTCTGTGGAAACGAGCACATCATTTGCACTGGCCGATCAGGACGTTGGCACCGTTAATGCTTAAACTTTACAAGCAACGGGTTTATGACAGTGACCAGATCGATGCATCGGCGTCTCAGCTGTACGTGAATCAAAAGCGTGGCCGCAATTTGGTGCAGAGGTGGTGGAAAGGTGATGAAAGAGAGAGCGACCATAATTTGTCGGCGAGATGACCAAGTCCTCTACGTTCGCAAGCAGAAGTCGAAATGGGCTCTACCCGGTGGCAAGATCGAGCAAGGTGAAACACCTCATCAAGCGGCTATCCGTGAGCTATGCGAAGAAACAGGGCTTGTGGATCAGAATTTGGTCTTCCTTGCAGAGCTGGAGAAAAATAACGTCCTGCACCACATTTTTCTGGCTGTTTTAGCAACGTCTGCCGAACCATCGCCCCAGAACGAGATCGCAGCCTGCAAGTGGGGAGCGAAAGTTGGCGACCTGAAGACCAGTCCTGCTACCAAGTCAATCGTGGACTCGTTCGCCAAGCCAAATAGTTCGATGAAGTGCATAAATTAGACTTGTGCATATCGAGTTGCACACAAGCTGGATCGCAAGAAAGGCTGAAGAAATACATGGTAATCATTTACAGATGTGATGAGTAGTGCACAGCCTGCTGCTGTGGCAGTGTGCAAGTTGGGATGTTCGCCTACACTCATAATGTACGCCTACCAACACAACACCGAGGAAGCAAACATGTCTTGGTCAGTGAGGGAAGAGCGAGAAGCAAAGAGGAGGCTGGTGCTTGTGAAGTGGGCAGAGCATGTTGCTCATGCCAAGGCTGCTGGTCAGAAATCCAATATGCGTAAGTTCGTTATGGACTCAAAAGGCAAACTACACGAAACCAACATTACCAGCCTCAAAAGTTGGCTAGATAGGTATGCCGTCCGCTCTTCTGATACTTCCAAGACTGATGCAGTAACTTCCAAGACAGTAACTTCCAATGTAGTCAGCATGTCCCTCGGACTCAAGCCAACCATCTCTGCTGCTCCCTTCGAGGATAACTTCAATAGTTTTTTTACAGAGAGACGACAGTCTGAGAATAACTTCCGCTTGAATTTCTTCAAGGAACAGCGGAGGTTGCTACAGGCTTTACTGGCAGACATTGATAAGCAGATTGCTGAGTTGGAAGATCAGCCAAGATAGAAGCCCCAAAATTATACAGTGACAGATACTTCAAGGAAAGATGCTTTTGCCCTCTCCAGAGC
>NZ_JBGCUL010000877.1:0-1854 GCF_054177685.1 Pseudomonas sp. P5_A2_2 | reverse complement strand
GAATAGGCCTGAATCATCCCCGCAGGCCCGCAACAATAGTAATGCCGGGTTCCATCATCACCACGGAAAACCTCCTGGATGTGAGCGACGGTAGCCTCGACGTCGTACCCCAACAGCAACTGGACCTTGTCCTGGGTGATGTGACCTTGCATCGCGTCGATCAACGCGGCGTGGTTAACACTGCGAGCGAAGTAATGCAGCTCCCAGTCCATGTTTTTGCTATTCAAATGCTGCGCCATACACCAAAGCGGTGTAACCCCTATCCCACCCGCGATCAGCACAGAACGATGCTCGCCTTCAGAGAGGGGGAACAGATTTCTGGGCTCACTGACCTGCAACCTGTCCCCGGGACGCAAGCGTTCGTGAATCATGATCGATCCACCACGACTTTTAGGGTCTTTGGCTACCGCTATGACGTAACGATTTCTCTCGGACGGTTCGTTTAGCAAGGAGTAACTGCGCAGAGGAATAGCCTCCGCAATGACGTCAATGTGGGCCCCCGGAGTAAATGCAGGAAGCGTCACGCCTTCCAGCCCTTTTAGCTCATACGCCAGTACCCCATCTGCCTCATGGGTGACTGATTTGATGTACACCTGGAATGTGTTTGGCATCTCGCAACCTAGCCCGAACCATGGATTGTTATTGGAGCGTTCGGCCACCAGCTCATCAATCTGACGGCCTAACGGGCTCAGAGATAAGTCATTCTGCGTTCTTGACGCACCTGCTCCGTGTAGTCCTGAATGACGGTCCCAACAGGAATCATGTCAGCCAACGCCCTCAATGAACGGTAATCGCTCGCTTGCGCCTGGATGCTGTCTTCATTGGCTTCCGATTGGCGGATCCGCTCCATCAATTCACGCCGTAAACGGACAATTGCGAGATCCCCGCTACCCAGAAACTCCCGTGTCCGATCGACGATGGGAATGCTCTCCGCAACGGCATAATCCTCAAAAATAACGCCCGGAACACCTGTCCAGCTCCGACCGGCACGCATTGCTTCGCGATCTTGCCCATAGTTGGAAAGACCTTGGCGGGACGCTGCGAAGTTGTCGTCGGATTCATCGGTACCGAGTAGCGCGAAATCCGGGAGATTTTCATCGATAGGTTGGCGCGAATCCCAATAGACGTACCACTGAAGACTGCGCGTATTGTTGACTGGCACCACGATGATCAGAAATCCCGCTTCTTGTTCGGTGGTACCAATGAACGCGGTCGCCGGTGCTACAAACTCGGTAACCCGAAGGTAGTCCTGCTCCTGACCAGTGGTGCGCAACGAATACGACCGCAAGCCATACGGCTTGCTTTCCAGCGTGTACTTGGGGGTGTCGTTGCCAGTGACGAGCTGAAGCCCAGCTTGGGGAAGCTCCGGGTTCGCCGTGGTGTCATGGTGCAGCAGTCCGATATGGGCCGAGTCCATCAACGTTTCGACGTTTTGCAACCAGTTCGCTTCGTTATAGGAAGCCCGCGGTCTGGCGTGCTTACGATCAAAATAGGTGAATGCATAGTCGGTGAAGGCCGGCGCTTCACCCTCCCCCAAGTACACCCAAACAATACCGCCACCCTCGCGAACCTCGAACCCCTGACCCTTTACCTTTTTGCAAAAAGTCTGGTCTTTCTCGGTTGGCATTTTGGTGCAGTTGCCCTGCGTGTCAAAACTCCAACCATGGAAGATGCAAGTCAGACGGTTACCTTCATTTCGACCCAACGCCAGCGAAACGCCGCGGTGTGGGCACGCCTCATGAAGGAATCCGACATGGCCATCATCTGCGCGAAAGGCGACATATTTTTCGCATAGCAATTCGACACGTTGCGGCGTGCCTCCCGGCTCAAGCGCCTCACTGCGCAGTGCAGGAA
>NZ_JBGCUL010000876.1:0-1858 GCF_054177685.1 Pseudomonas sp. P5_A2_2 | reverse complement strand
CCCACAGGGGGGCARCGTCGGGCACAAAAAACAGGMTCACTGCCAATCCAATGTGGGAGCGAGCTTGCTCGCGATTGCAGGCTGTCAGTCAGCACAATTATTGAATGGGCCGCCGTCATCGCGAGCAAGCTCGCTCCCACAGGGGTGAGAGTATGAAGTCTGTGGTCATCGTCGGCGCCGGTCCGGCGGGCATTCGTGCGGCACAAACGCTGGTTGCCCATGGCGTGCGTCCGACGTTGCTGGACGAAGCCGCACGCGGCGGCGGGCAGATTTATCGGCGTCAACCGGCCAACTTCAAACGATCGCCGGTCAAGCTGTATGGCTTTGAAGCACGCAAAGCCAATGCGCTGCATCAGACGATTGACGCACTGCGCGAACAAATCGATTACCGCCCCGAAACCCTGGTGTGGAATGCCGAAGACGGCGCCCTCGACACTTTGCAGAACGGCCGCGCAGCACGCTTGGAGTTCTCCCGGGTGATCGTCGCCACCGGCGCCACCGACCGGATTCTGCCCGTACCGGGCTGGACATTGCCGGGAGTCTACAGCCTCGGCGCGGCGCAAATCGCCTTGAAGTTCCAGGGCTGCGCCATCGGCGAACGTGTGGTGTTCGCCGGCAGCGGCCCGTTGCTGTACCTGGTCGCCTATCAATACGCCAAGGCTGGGGCCAACGTGGTCGCGGTGCTCGACAGCTCCCCCTTCAGCGCACAGGCCCGAGCCCTGCCCGGCCTGCTGGCGCAACCGTCCACGCTGGCCAAAGGCATTTATTACCGCAGCTGGCTGACCGCGCACGGTATCCCTGTGCATCAAGGCGCGACCCTGGCAGCCATCGACGGCGAACAACGCGTGCAGTCGCTGCGCTGGTCCAACGCCAAGGGCAACCACTCACTCGACTGCGACGCTGTGGCCTTCGCTCACGGCCTGCGCAGTGAAACCCAACTGGCCGATCTGCTCGGCTGTGAATTCGTCTGGAACCCGCTCAATCGCGCCTGGTTACCCCAGCGTGACAGTGCGGGCCGCAGCAGTGTCGCCGAGGTTTATCTGGCGGGCGACGGCGCCGGCATCATGGGTGCGGACGCGGCGGAAATGGCCGGTGAGCTCGCCGMGTTGGCACTGCTCGAAGACATGGGGCATCTGATTCCAGCGCAGCGCCCTGCGCAACTGGAACATCGCCTGGAACGCATTGGCGAATTTCGTCAGGGCCTCGAACGTGCCTTTATTTTTCCCGACAACTGGGCCGCCGGTGTCGCGGATGACGTGATGGTCTGTCGCTGTGAAGAAGTACGCGCCGGGGATATTCGCGACGTGGTGCGCGAAGGTCATTGGGAAATCAACCGGGTAAAGGCTCATTGTCGTGTCGGCATGGGGCGTTGCCAGGGTCGGATGTGCGGTGCCGCCGCAGCAGAAATCATTGCCTGCCAGAGCCAGCGCGCCGTGTCCGATATCGGCCGGTTGCGCGCCCAGRCACCGATCAAACCGCTGCCGTTTGGCCTGGAGATCAAGCTTTGAACGAAGTCGATGCAGTCATCATTGGCGGTGGCATTGTCGGTGCAAGCGCTGCCCTGTTTCTCAGTCGGGCCGGGCGGCGCGTGGCACTGCTGGAGCGGGATTTTTGCGGCTCACATGCCAGCGGCGTGAACTACGGCGGCGTGCGGCGTCAGGGTCGTCCCCTGGCGCAATTGCCGCTGTCGCAAAAGGCCCACGAAATCTGGGCGCAGTTGCCACAACTGATCGGCATCGACGGCGAATACCAACGTAGCGGTCACCTGAAACTGGCCCGCAGCCTCAACGATCTGCAAGCCCTGCAGGACTACGCCGATAGCAGTCAGGGTTTCGGCCTCGATCTGCAAGTGCTCGAC
>NZ_JBGCUL010000875.1:0-1864 GCF_054177685.1 Pseudomonas sp. P5_A2_2 | reverse complement strand
GCCCATACCAGCGCCTGGGTGTTTTACCGCACCGGTGAACAGATGCATCGGGTTGGCCAGGGCGACCCACGGGTACAGTGGCCTTCTAGCGTTGCGAATGACGAGTTCGAAGCCTTTTGCCTGGCCCGCAACGTGCACCGCTGGCCGACCGGAAGAGGCGAAAGTGTGCTGGGTTGGCTACTCGCGCCAGTCGACGATGCAGCAGAGCCGGCGCTCGCTGAACTTGCCCAGCRCCTGGGCATTGAGCTACAGACCAATACCCTTGCCCGTGCGCAGATCACGCAGCGTGTGCTGTATGAAATTACCTATCTCGCCAGTTCGACCCGTGACCGGTCAGTGTTTCTGGTGGGGGTTCACCGGCTGCTGGCCAGCCTGATCGACGCCGAGAACTTCTATCTCGCGCTGTATAACCCGCACACCGGCAAGATCGACTACCCGTATTACGTCGACATCATCGACGCTGATGCCCTGGAAGCCGAGAACTACGAATACCTTGACCCTGCGCATCTGTCGTTGACCGGCCAGGTATTGACCACCGGCCAGCCGTTGCTGATTGACTCTGCCGGCATTCTCGCGGCTCAGGCCGAAAACCGTTTCTACTGCGTGGGTGATCGTCCCGAGTTCTGGATGGGCGCTCCATTGAAAAACGCCTCGGATGACGTGTTTGGCATGCTGGCAATGCAGGTCTACGACGTTTCTCGCATCTACAGCGCCGAAGACCGCGCGCTGTTTCTGGTGGTAGCCCGTCACGTGGCCATGGCGCTGGACCGGATTCTGCATCGGGAGGACCTGGAAGAAACAGTGATGCGTCGTACCCTGGAGCTTTCGGCACTCAACGACGCCTTGAGGCAGGAAGTCGCAGACCGAGAGCGCGCCGAACACCTGCAGAACGCGCTGTTCCAGATAGCCGAACTGTCGAGCCAGCCTGGTGACACGGCCGAGTTGTTTCAATCCTTGCATGGCATCGTCGATGACCTGCTGTTTGCGCAGAACTTCTACATTGCGCTGTTCGACGACGCGACCGGTGAAGTGACGTTTCCCTATTATGTGGATGAACGGCAGACGACCCGCCCGGCGGCACGGCGAGGGCGCCGGGGCTTGACCGAGTACGTGATCCGTCAGCGTCGACCCTGCCTGATTGACGCCGGCGAGGCTGAACGATTGTCCGCGCATGGTGAAATCGAAATTGCCCATGAGTCTGTGCGCTCCTACTCCTGGCTGGGCATTCCATTGTTCGAAGACGACGTGGTGCGAGGCGTGCTGGCGGTGCAAAGCTATACCTCGCAGGTGAGCTATACCCAGCGTGACCAGGAGCTGCTGACGTTCGTGTCACGGCACATCGACACAGCGTTGTCGCGACGCACGGCCGCCGAAGCGATCCATGCCGCCAACCTCCAGCTGGAAGCCCGGGTGCAGAGCCGCACCCGCGAGCTCGATCACGCCAATGCCAAGTTGCAGCACGAGAACTCCCACGATGCGCTGACCGGGCTACCGAATCGCACCTACCTGCAACAGCGCCTCAATCTGTCCTGGTCGCGGTTCGGCAACGAAGGCGGGCACCTGTCGGTGATGTTCATCGATCTCGACCGCTTCAAGATGGTGAACGACAGCCTCGGCCACCATTTTGGCGACCTGCTGTTGATGCAGGCGGCCCACCGTTTACGTGGTTGCCTGCGCGACACCGACATGCTGGCGCGCCTGGGGGGCGACGAGTTTTCGGTGCTGGCTCCCGAGGCGCCGCTGGAGGTGATGATCGAAATTGCCGAACGGATCCTGGTGGCGTTCGACCTGCCGTTTTTCATCAATGGCCATGAAGTTTTCTCGTCCTGCAGTATCGGTATCGTCAGCGCCGACAGTCAGTTCC
>NZ_JBGCUL010000874.1:0-1866 GCF_054177685.1 Pseudomonas sp. P5_A2_2 | reverse complement strand
CATCACCACCGATCACCTGTCGCCGTCCAACGCGATCATGATGGACAGCGCCGCCGGCGAATACCTGGCGAAAATGGGCCTGCCGGAAGAGGACTTCAACTCTTACGCGACTCATAGGGGCGACCATTTGACCGCGCAACGCGCGACGTTTGCCAACCCGAAACTGTTCAACGAAATGGTTCAGGAAAACGGCGAGGTCAAGCAGGGTTCGCTGGCCCGTGTCGAGCCGGAAGGCAAAGTGATGCGCATGTGGGAAGCCATCGAGACCTACATGGATCGCAAGCAGCCGCTGATCATTATCGCAGGTGCCGACTACGGCCAGGGTTCGTCCCGTGACTGGGCGGCCAAGGGTGTACGGCTGGCGGGTGTCGAGGCGATTGCCGCTGAAGGTTTCGAACGCATTCACCGCACCAACCTGGTGGGCATGGGCGTGTTGCCGCTGGAGTTCAAACCCGGCACCAACCGCCATACCCTGGCCATCGACGGCAGCGAAACCTACGACGTGATCGGTGAACGCACCCCGCGTGCCGAGTTGACACTGGTGATCCATCGCAAGAATGGCGAGCGAGTCGATGTGCCCGTGACCTGCCGCCTCGACACCGCTGAAGAAGTGTCGATCTACGAGGCCGGCGGCGTGTTGCAACGCTTCGCCCAGGACTTCCTCGAAGAGTCGGCGGTCGCCGTTTAATACACGCAGTACAGACACGGGACTTTGAGTCCCGTGTCTGCTTTCAGATCAGGAGTAACGAGCACCATGGCTCACGCAGCTCAGATTAAAATTCCAGCCACCTACATGCGCGGCGGCACCAGCAAAGGCGTGTTCTTCAGCCTGAAAGACTTGCCCGAGGCTGCACAGGTTCCAGGCCAGGCCCGCGATGCGCTGTTATTGCGCGTGATCGGCAGCCCCGACCCGTACGACAAACAAATCGACGGCATGGGCGGCGCGACCTCCAGCACCAGCAAAACCGTGATTCTGTCGAAAAGCATCAAGGCCGATCACGATGTCGATTATCTGTTCGGACAGGTGTCGATCGACAAGCCGTTCGTGGACTGGAGCGGCAACTGCGGCAACCTGTCGGCGGCGGTCGGTTCGTTCGCCGTCAGCAATGGTCTGGTGGACGCCAGCCGCATCCCGCACAACGGCGTGGCGGTGGTTCGCGTGTGGCAGGCCAACATCGGCAAGACCATCATCGCCCACGTGCCGATCACCAACGGTGAAGTGCAGGAAACCGGCGATTTCGAACTCGACGGCGTGACCTTCCCGGCGGCCGAAGTGCAGATCGAGTTTCTCGATCCGGCGGCGGATGAAGAGGGCGGCGGCGGTTCGATGTTCCCTACCGGCAACCTCGTGGATGACCTGGAAGTGCCCGGCGTCGGTACCTTCAAGGCGACTATGATCAACGCCGGCATCCCGACGATTTTCGTCAATGCCGAAGACATCGGCTACAAGGGCACCGAGTTGCAGGGCGCGATCAATGGCGACCCGAAAGCCTTGCTGATGTTCGAAACCATCCGTGCCTACGGCGCATTGCGCATGGGTCTGATTTCGAGCATCGACGAAGCGGCCAAGCGGCAGCACACGCCGAAGGTGGCCTTCGTGGCCAAGCCTGCGGACTACGTGGCCTCAAGCGGCAAGGCGATAGCAGCGGGGGATGTCGACCTGCTGGTGCGCGCACTGTCCATGGGTAAATTGCACCACGCGATGATGGGCACGGCGGCGGTGGCGATCGGCACGGCAGCAGCGATTTCCGGCACTTTGGTCAACCTCGCGGCGGGCGGTATCGAACGCAATGCGGTGCGCTTCGGCCATCCGTCCGGCACCTTGCGCGTTGGCGCCGAAGCCAGTCTGGTCAACGGAGAGTGGAC
>NZ_JBGCUL010000873.1:0-1867 GCF_054177685.1 Pseudomonas sp. P5_A2_2 | reverse complement strand
CGACCGGTACGGGCAGTCATCTCGGCGGCCAGCAGGGCCGGAATCAAACCGTCCTTGTCGGTGCTCCAGACGCCGCCGTCCTTGCGCAGGAACGAGGCACCGGCGCTTTCTTCACCGCCGAAACCGAGGGATCCATCGAACAGGCCGTCGGCAAACCATTTGAAGCCGACCGGCACTTCGTACAGGCGACGACCCAGGCGCCTGGCCACGCGATCGATCAAGCCGCTGCTGACCACGGTTTTACCCACGGCGGCATCGGCGCGCCCTTGCGGCCGGTTCTGGAACAGATAGTCGATGGAAACGGCGAGGTAGTTGTTCGGCGCAAGCAAACCGCCGGACGGCGTGACGATGCCATGACGGTCGTGGTCCGGATCGCAGGCAAACGCCACGTCGAAACGTTCTTTCAGGCCGATCAGGCCTTGCATGGCGTGGCCGGACGATGGGTCCATGCGGATCTGGCCGTCCCAGTCGACGGTCATGAAACGGAAGGTCGGGTCGACCTCTTTGTTCACCACATCCAGGTCCAGACGATAATGCTCGGCAATCGCCGACCAGTAGCGCACCCCCGCTCCACCCAGCGGATCGACACCCAGGCGTAGCTTGGCATCGCGGATGGCGTCGAAGTCGATCACGTTGATCAGGTCGGCGACATAGGTGTTGAGGTAATCGTGACGATGGGTGGTGCTGGCCTTCAATGCCTGCTCGTAGCCGATGCGCTTGACGCCAGCGAGCTTGTTGGCCAGCAGTTCGTTGGCTTTGGCTTCGATCCACTTGGTGATGTGGGTATCGGCCGGACCACCGTTGGTTGGGTTGTACTTGTAGCCACCGCTTTGTGGCGGGTTGTGGGAAGGCGTGATGACAATGCCGTCCGCCAGGCCGGTGGTGCGACCACGGTTGTAGCAGAGGATCGCATGGGAAATGGCCGGGGTCGGCGTGTACTCGTCGCCAGCGGCGATCATCACGGTCACGCCGTTGGCCGCCAGTACTTCGAGGGCGCTGGCGCCGGCCGGCGTGGACAGCGCGTGGGTGTCGATGCCGACAAACAGCGGGCCATCGATGCCTTGAGCTTCGCGATACAGGCAGATCGCCTGGCTGATCGCCAGCACGTGCCATTCGTTGAAACTCAAGTCGAACGAGCTGCCGCGGTGCCCGGACGTGCCGAAAGCAACGCGCTGGGTCGAAATAGCGGCATCAGGCTGGCCGGTGTAATAGGCCGTTACCAGTCGCGGGATATCGACCAACAATTCTGCCGGTGCCGGTTTACCCGCAAAAGGACTGAGTGTCATGCAAAACCTCTGGAATAGAGTGGTTCAGGAATTGGGTCGCAGTTTACTGGCAGTTCGTCCGCAACGCGATGGGATCGATCCAATAGAATGAAGGGTGTTATTTTTTGTCTCATCACTCACTCGATTGATTCCAGACGCAGCGCATCCCCCAACAAGCCCAGTGCGGCAGCCAGGTTGTGATCACCGCCGAAGGTATGACTCAAACGCAAATGCTGCCCGTGCAGACCGTGGAGGCTGAACAGTTCCCCCGGCGCGATGACCACTTGATGCGCCAGCAGGCGCTGGAACACACGACGTACGTTGACCCGACGCAAGGAGCGCACCCAGATCGTTGCACCGCCTTGCGGCTCGACGAAATGCAAGGCATCACCCAATCGCTCCTGCAACAACTGGGTCATTTGACTCTTGCGTTCCTTGAGCAGCCGGCGCAGCACCAGCAGGTGTTGATCGATGCGACCGCTGCTGTACAAGCGGGCGATGGCTTTCTGGCGAATCGGCGAGAGACGAAAGGAGCGCAGCAGAAAGTGCCGTTGCAGCTCAGCGCTCAAATGCCTTGAAAGCAGGTAGCCGTAGGGCGCTTC
>NZ_JBGCUL010000872.1:0-1873 GCF_054177685.1 Pseudomonas sp. P5_A2_2 | reverse complement strand
GGGTTAGCAGTGCGCCAAAACCCAATTCGACGAACATGATCAACCTCCTCGCGGTGGCGTTTCATCCAATCCAATGACCTCCAGCATCAAACCCGTGCGCGCCACCACCCGGACCTGTTGGCCCAGGTGCAGGGGCGAGCGGCTGCGCACTTGCCATTTTTCGCCCTGCAGTTGCACCCAGCCGCTCATCGGCAGATCCGGCAGCAGTCCCGTCACTGTGGCCAGGCTGCCGACCAGGCCCGCATCGCCGCTGACCAGGGCACGGCGTCGTGCCTTGAGCGCCATACCGACCAGAGTCATCAGCAACAGGGCGCTGATCAGTGCCATGCCGATGATCAGCGCCAACGGAATGCCGAAACCCGGTACATCTGTGTCAATCAAAATCACTGCGCCGACTACAAAGGCAACCACCCCACCCAAGCCGATTACACCGAAACTCGGTAGAAACGCCTCGGCGATCATGAAGGCGAGCCCTAGCAGAATCAGTCCGACCCCGGCGTAATTCACGGGCAACAGTTGCAGGGCATACAGCCCCAGCAACAGGCAGATGCCACCGAGCACTCCACCGACGGCCGACCCTGGGCTCATGAATTCGAATATCAACCCATAGACCCCGAACATGATCAGCAGCAATGCCACGCTGGGGTTGGTGATCACCGCCAGCAGTTGTGTGCGCCAATCAGGCGCATGATCGATGAGTGCAGCCCCGGCGGTACTCAGCTTCAACGTCTGACCGGCGACATTCAGGCTCTTACCGTCCAGTTGCTTGAGCAGGTCTGCCACGTCATTGGCCACATAATCGACCACCTTGAGTTTGAGCGCTTCGTCGGCCGACAAGCTGAGCGATTCACGTACCGCTTGTTCGGCCCAGTCGGCATTGCGTCCGCGCAATTGCGCAAGACCACGGATGTAAGCTGCCGCATCGTTGATCTGTTTTCGAGTCAAGGTGTCCCGTAGCTCAGGCGGAGAATTCTTGTCAGTGGTGGGTGAGCGAGGTGGTTCGGGTGCGGTACCGGGCAGGCCGCCGATCTGCACCGGCGTAGCGGCGCCCAGGTTGGTACCCGGGGTCATGGCGGCAATGTGGCTGGCATACAAAATATAGGTGCCGGCGCTGGCCGCGCGTGCGCCACTAGGGGCAACGAAACTGACCACTGGCAGGGGGCTGGCCAGAATCGCCTTGATGATCAAGCGCATCGAAGTGTCCAGCCCGCCGGGGGTGTCGAGGTTGATGACCACCAACTGTGCGCCCTCGGTCACCGCACGTATCAAGCCGCGCTCCACGTAGTCGGCGCTGGCCGGACCAATAGCATCGTTGACGGTCAGAATCACGACACTGCCCGCAGCCGACGCCGTCGTCGAAACCGTCGGTAGCCAGACCAGCATCATCACCAAGAGCAGGCGGCGCCACCAGTGACTGTTCACGGGACCCTCCCAGGAGCGGGTTCGGCAGTCTTCAACCTTCACTTAAAGCGTAGTTGAGTCAGCCGTAGGCGATACAGGCGCGGCGGTTAACGCAGGGCAAGTGCCAAAACTGTTCACCAAGATCTCATGTCACCGTACTGTGCCTCTCGGAGGGAAAATGGTGTACCAAAGCAATCTGGTCCTACGGGCTGCACTGATACGAGTGTTTGGTAGCTTGAAAGTCTTGGCGCCGCTGCTATAGGTGAAAACAGGAGATGGCATTCCTCCTTTGTGCTGATGATGCCTGCGTGAACCCTGGACAGAGCACGCGTGAAAAATCGAGAAATCACGCAAAAGTCACGCACATGAAAAAGGCCAATGCTGTGAACATTGGCCTAAGTCATTGAAAAATATGGTCGGGACGGAGTGATTCGAACACTCGACCCCTGGCACCCCATCTCCTTTTTCATAC
>NZ_JBGCUL010000871.1:0-1873 GCF_054177685.1 Pseudomonas sp. P5_A2_2 | reverse complement strand
CATCAGTACCACGCAAAAGCTGCCGGATCGCCAAGTCAGCCAGCAAATGCCCGACCTCGAAGGCTTGCCGCCTATGCTGCGCGAATTCTTCGAGCGAGGCATGCCGCCGCAATCGCGTTCACCTCGCGACCGTCAGCGCGAGGCAACTTCCCTGGGGTCGGGTTTCATCATCTCTACTGATGGCTATATCCTGACCAACAACCACGTGATCGCCGATGCTGACGAAATCCTCGTCCGCCTGGCTGATCGCAGCGAAATGAAAGCCAAGCTGATCGGTACCGATCCACGTTCCGACGTGGCGCTGCTGAAAATCGAAGGCAAGGATCTGCCAGTGCTGAAGCTCGGTAAATCCCAGGACCTGAAGGCTGGCCAATGGGTTGTCGCGATTGGTTCGCCATTCGGCTTTGACCACACGGTGACCCAGGGCATCGTCAGTGCCGTCGGTCGCAGCCTGCCGAACGAAAACTATGTACCGTTCATCCAGACCGACGTACCGATCAACCCGGGTAACTCGGGCGGCCCGCTGTTCAACCTGAACGGTGAGGTGGTCGGGATCAACTCGCAGATCTACACCCGCTCCGGTGGCTTCATGGGTGTGTCGTTTGCGATCCCGATCGACGTGGCCATGGATGTTTCCAATCAGCTGAAATCCGGTGGAAAAGTCAGCCGAGGCTGGCTGGGTGTCGTGATTCAGGAAGTCAGCAAGGACCTGGCCGAGTCGTTCGGTCTGGAGAAGCCGGCGGGTGCGCTGGTTGCTCAGATTCAGGATGATGGCCCGGCTGCCAAGGGTGGCCTGCAAGTCGGCGACGTGATCCTGAGCATGAACGGTCAGCCAATCGTCATGTCGGCCGACCTGCCGCATCTCGTTGGTGCGTTGAAGGCTGGCGCAAAAGCCAATCTGGAAGTGATTCGTGACGGCAAGCGCAAGAAAGTCGAGCTGACCGTCGGTGCCATTCCGGAAGAAGCTAAAGAGCTGGATGCCGAGCCAAAATCCAGCATCGAGCGCAGTAGCAATCGCCTCGGTGTTTCTGTGGTCGAGTTGACTGACGACCAGAAGAAAACCTATGACCTCAAAGGCGGTGTGATGATCAAGGAAGTGCAGGACGGTCCTGCCGCCATGATCGGCTTGCAGCCGGGTGATGTGATCACCCACCTGAACAACCAGGCCATCGGTTCCACCAAGGAGTTCGCGGACATCGCCAAGGCGCTGCCAAAGAACCGCTCGGTGTCGATGCGGGTACTGCGTCAGGGTCGAGCGAGCTTCATCACCTTCAAACTGGCTGAATAACCCGGTAGTTGGTTGAATAAAAAACCGCCTCGAAAGAGGCGGTTTTTTTGTGTCCGGACTTTTTGTCTGCGAGGGCGTCAGCCCATCATGTCCTTGATCATGCGCTCTTGTTCCATCAGCTCACGTTGCCGTGCGTCGATCCGCGAAGACAGCGGGAAGTTCGTGCCGGCCTTGCGTTTGGCGAAGTCCAGTTGCTGAATGGCCTGTTTATAGTCCCCGACCAGTGCAAAGTATTCGGCGCGAGCCTGATGCAAGCCGATGATATTGCCTGACAGGCCGCGTGTCTCGGCAACCTGATACCACACGTCCGGATCATCCGGGCGGGACTTGAGCAGGCCTTCGAGGGCTTTCTCCGCATCCGCAGTACGGTTCTGCTTGAGCAGCAGGTCGACTCGAATCTGGTTCAGCGGGTAGTTGCCAGCGTATTGGCCCATCAACCGGTCAACCCGGGACTGGGCATCGGGCAGGCGATTGTTGGTRATGTCCAGATCCACCTGAGCCAGGTTGTAGATGATTTCGTTGGGTGCCTTGGCCAGCAACTGCTTGAGGTTTTCCCGTGCTTCGTTCAGTTGGCCGCCCTTGATC
>NZ_JBGCUL010000870.1:0-1874 GCF_054177685.1 Pseudomonas sp. P5_A2_2 | reverse complement strand
GTCATCGAGCGCGACGGGGATTACTGCCAAGTGCAAGTCGGCAACCTTCGGGTGAAGGCCGTTGGGGCGAAATCCGCGAGTACCGCCCGTGGCACGAAAACCACCTTGTCGATTCGCCCGGAGCGCGTCTACCTCGATCCAACTGACGGCCAATGCGACAACCGGCTTCCGGCAAAAATTCAAGAGCTGATCTATCACGGGGACCACCTGCGCCTGCGGCTGAGCGTCGCGGACCAGGATGACTTCATCGTCAAAGTGGTCAACGGCGTCAACCAGTCGACGCCGACTCCCGGCGCCCTGGTGACCGTAGGGTGGCGTGCTGACGACTGTCGAGCGCTCAACACCGTTATCTAACTTTCGTCACCGCTCACACGGAGATCACTCCATGAATCGCCCTGTAATGTCTGAAGGGCCTGCGGATCGGCTGTTTGTGCAGCCGAAGGTTGGCCAGTCAATAAAGGAAAGCCTGGACAAGGCCGAGCGTCGGAACAAGTTCAAGTCCGTGCTACTGGTGTTGCCACTGCTGGCATTTATCGCCGTCTTCTTTCTCATGCCTATTGGCGACATGCTGATGCGCAGCGTGCAAAACGGCACGCTCGCCGACTACATGCCCAACAGTGCAGTCGAGTTGAAGCAGTGGGATCGGCAGGCTTTGCCTGAGGAGAAGACGTTTGCAGTCCTCGGCAACGATATTCTCGCCCTGCTCAAATCGCAGAACCTGGACCGGGTCGGGACTGACTTGAACCGCGTGCAAAGCGGCATGAAGCTGCTGTTGAACAAGACGGCGAGAGGTCTGGAAAAACAGAGTCAGGCAGGGATCACCGAATTCAAGCCGCTGATGATCAGCATCGACAAACGCTGGGGTGAAACCGCAACGTGGTCGCAGCTCAAGGTGATGGCGCCGTCGATTTCCGCGGTGCATTACCTGGCGGCGCTGGATCGTCAATACGACGATAACGGCGACATCGTCCAGCAGCCGGAAAGCCGGCAGATCTATGTCGACAACCTGCTGAAGACGCTGGCGGTCAGTGTCGCGATCACTTTCATCTGCTTTCTGCTGGGCTATCCGCTGGCGTACTTCCTGGCCAGCTTGCCGGACCGCTTCAGCAACTTGCTGATGATCCTCGTGCTACTGCCGTTCTGGACATCGCTGCTGGTCCGGACCAGCGCCTGGATCGTGATTCTCCAGTCAAACGGGGTGTTCAACGACGTCCTTCGCAGTCTCGGCATCATCAATCAGCCGCTCGACCTGATGTACAACCTGTACGGCACGATCATCGCCATGACGCATATTCTGCTGCCATTCATGGTGCTGCCGCTTTACAGCGTCATGCGCGGTGTCGACCAGACCTACATCCGTGCCGCGCACTCCATGGGCGCCAGCTCCATGCGCACTTTTTTCAAGATCTACTTTCCGCTGTCCCTGCCGGGCGTCAGTGCGGGGGGGATTCTGGTCTTCATTCTGGCAGTGGGTTACTACATCACGCCGGCACTCGTAGGCGGCCGCACCGGCCAGATGATCAGCAACTTCATCGCTTATCACATGCAGACGTCCTTGAACTGGGGTCTGGCCTCGGCAATTGCCAGCCTGCTTCTGGTGGTAGTGCTGCTGATGTACTGGGTCTACGACCGATTCGTAGGCATTACCAATATGAAGTTGGGGTGAGCCATGAGCCTTCCAAAATACATCGGACCTTTCGAGCGCTGCTGGTTTTTCACCGTGCGCGGCTTTGCCCTGCTCGTGCTGCTGTTTCTAGTGGTGCCGATTCTGGTAATCATCCCGTTGTCCTTTAACGTCGAGCCGTATTTCAGCTTCACGTCGGACATGCTTCATCTGAAACCGGAGGCATTTTCCCTACGCTGGTATCACCAAC
>NZ_JBGCUL010000869.1:0-1874 GCF_054177685.1 Pseudomonas sp. P5_A2_2 | reverse complement strand
AGTGATCGGGCTGGACATCGGCAGCGCTCCGGCAGACTTTCCCGGCCTGTTCATGACCCTGGACGTGCGCGACGAAGCGCAGGTGCAGCAGGTCATGCAAGAAGTCATCAGCCGCTTCGGGCGCATCGACGTACTGGTCAACGCCGCCGGCGTCGCCGACCAGGGCAGCGTGACCCAGACCACCACTGCCAACTGGCAACGGGTGATGGACATCAACCTCACCGGCAGCATGCTCACCAGCAAGTACGCGCTGGCGTCGATGGTTGAGCAGCGCGGCGGTTCGATCATCAACGTCGGTTCGATCTTCGGTCTGCAAGGCTGCGACGGCAATGTCGCCTACAACGTGTCCAAGGGCGGCATTAACCAGCTGACCCGCTCGATGGCGATCGACTACGGCCACGCCAATGTGCGCGTCAACGGTCTGTGCCCGGGCCTGATCGAAACGCCGATGACCAGCATGGTCCGTGACAATGACGCGTTCCACGCCTTCTTCGCCTCGCAGCACATGCTCAGCCGCTCCGGGCAGCCGGAGGAAGTGGCCAACGTCGCGCTGTTCCTGGCCTCGGACGAAGCGTCCTTTGTCAGCGGCCAGATGATCGCCGTGGACGGTGGTTTCTCCGCCGGTCGCCGCTTCGCCCCGCCCGCCCAGTAATTCGCAATCCGGCCGGGCGCCCTGCCCGGCCTACTCCCTTTTTCGCAACTGTCTTCTAACCGGGGAGGCCCCATGCCGCCTGTCGCCACCGCACTGACCATCGCTCAACTGTTCGCCAACGCTGCCCAGGCCTACGGCGACCGCCCGGCCATCGAGGACGCGGGCCACAGCATCAGCTACCGACAACTCGACCAGTTGCGCCGCCAGGCTGCCCGCGCACTGCTGGCCCTCGACGTACAGGTCGGGGACCGCGTGGCGATCTGGGCACCCAACGTGTGGGAATGGATCGTCGCCGCCGGCGCCCTGCAAAGCGTCGGTGCCGCCCTGGTGCCGCTCAATACCCGGATGAAGGGCAGCGAGGCCGGCTACATCCTGCGCGAAAGCGGCACCTGCGTGCTGTTTGCCATTGGCGAATTCCTCGGCGCGGACTACCCCGGCATGCTGGCGTCGGAAGACCTGCCTGAGCTGCGCCACATCGTCAGCCTGCGCGGCGCCAATGCGGGCACCCTGGCTTGGGAGCGGTTTATGGACCTGGGGGCCGACGTGCCACACCTGGCCTTGCGCACCCGCGAACAGAGCGTTGGCCCGCAGGCCTTGTCCGACGTGCTGTTTACCTCGGGCACCACCGGCAAACCCAAAGGCGTGATGACCAGCCACGGCCAGAACCTGCGAATCGTGCGCGACTGGAGCGATATCGTCGGTTTGCGCGAGAGCGATCGCTACCTGATCGTCAATCCGTTCTTCCACTCCTTCGGCTACAAGGCCGGCTGGCTGGCCGCATTGATGCGTGGTTGCACCCTGCTACCGCAGCAGGTGTTCGACGTGCAGGCCGTGCTCGAATGCGTGCAGCGCGAGCGAATCAGCGTGTTGCCCGGGCCACCGACGCTGTACCAATCGTTGCTGGCCCATCCGCAACGCAACGCATTCGACCTGAGCTCCTTGCGCGTGGCGGTGACCGGGGCAGCGGCAATCCCCGTGGAGATGATCCACCGCATGCGCGACGAACTCGGCTTCGCCACCATCGTCACCGCGTATGGCCTGACGGAGGTCTGCGGTTTCGCCACGATCTGCCGCTCCGGTGATTCTGCGGAGACGGTCGCCAATACCAGTGGCCGGGCGATGCCGGGGGTGCAAGTGCGCTGTGTCGGCGACAACGGTCGCAGCCAGCCGGCGAACATTCCCGGTGAAGTGCAGATTCGCGGCTACAACCTGATGCAGGGCT
>NZ_JBGCUL010000868.1:0-1876 GCF_054177685.1 Pseudomonas sp. P5_A2_2 | reverse complement strand
TATCAGGGTCGCCCTTCACCGCGAAGGCCATCACCGCCCCAYATCCCTTGCCTGCAAATTGCCGGCGCGCCAACTCATGCTGCGGGTGTGAAGGCAATCCAGGGTAGTAGACGTAAGCAATACGATCATCGGCATCAAGAAACTGAGCCAGTTTTTCAGCTGTGTTCAACAGTTGCTTCAGACGCAGGGGCAGCGTGACGGAACCGCGCATGATCATCCACGCATTGAAGGGAGAAATCGTCGCACCAAGATCAACCAACGCATCATTTTTGATCTTGTTGATCAGCTGATTGGAGCCGATCACAACGCCGCCCATGGCATCGCCATGGCCATTGATGTACTTGGTCAATGAGTGAACGACGAAGTCGACACCGTGCTCACTCGCACGAAAGAATGGAGGTGGGGTGAACGTTGCATCTACTGAGATCAATGCGCCGTGCGCATGGGCAATCTCAGCCAGCGCTGCAATATCTGCGATTTTGGTAGTCGGGTTGGCGATCGTTTCGGTATGGATCAGTTTAGTGTTGGGTCGGATGGCTTGACGGACCGATTCCAGATCACCGACGTCTACAAACGTCGCTTCGATCCCGTAACGTTCGGGCAGGAGTTCTGCGAAGAGTCGCCAAACGGCTTGGTAGGTGATGTCGCTGACGATGACGTGGTCGCCACTTTTCAAGAAAGAAAAAAACACCGAATGCAACGCGGCGACACCGGTAGCGAATACCACTGCATCTTCACAACCCTCGAGGGCTGCGAGTTTCTTCTCCAGACAAACCTGGTTATGGCCTTGATTTCGCGTATACACAAGGCCGTCTGGACTCGACCAGTCCATGGTTGCCGGATCTTCGGRCAAGAGATAGGAGTTAGCCATTACCAATGGAGTACGGACGGCACCGCTGGTGACATCCGCGACATTCCCGCCATGAACTGCCAGCGTCGCTGCAGATAATGTTGATAGGTTGTGCTTATCGGGACGCATGTCGATTCCTCTGATTTTATTGTTGTGTCATTCGTCGTGAACTCGAACGATTTGTTTAGCTTCCACTCACACCGTTAATGCAAATAACCTTGGGTTGCGTCATATCTTCGTAGGCGAAACGCACACCTTCACGCCCCATGCTCCCGTACTTGAAACCACCGAAAGGCATTGCGTCGAATCGATAGTCCGAGGAGTCGTTGATCATGACGCCGCCAGCCTCAAGCCGCTTGGCTGCCTTCAGCGCAACATTCAAATTACTGGTGAAGATCCCCGCATGCAGGCTGTAGTCTGGTTCGTTGGCGAGCGTCAGGGCCTCATCCAGGGAACCTACGCTCTGGAGTATCACGACAGGGCTGAACACTTCCTCGCACCACAGCTTGCAGTGGCGGTCGACGCTTTCCAGAACGGTGGGCGAATAAAGCGAACCGTTGCGTGTATTGCCAAACAACAAGGTTGCGCCTTTAGCGATGGCGTCATTCACCACCTCCTCGGTACGCTTGGCTGACGCCTGAGTAATCATCGGGCCGACATCCGTCTGCTCATCCGCTGGATTACCCACGATCAACTGGCTGGTTTTCTCAATGAAGCGTGTTTTGAATGCTTCGTAGAGTGGCGCCTCGATTAAAATCCGCTGGGTGCCAATGCAATTCTGTCCGGCAGCCCAAAAAGCACCCGACACACACGAATCGACTGTTTCATTCAGATCGCAATCGGCCATTACGATAACCGGGGCATTTCCGCCGAGGTCCATCGCCAGTTTCTTGAGCCCGGCTGTACGCGAGATTTGCTCACCCGTGACGAAGCCGCCCGTGAACGAAACCATGCGTACCGCCCGGTGCGCGACCAAGGCCTTGCCCAGAGCAGCACCTCCTGTGGCGACTGTCACAACAACTGGAG
>NZ_JBGCUL010000029.1:0-19972 GCF_054177685.1 Pseudomonas sp. P5_A2_2 | reverse complement strand
CTCCTACAGGGAATTGCGTTTCCCACCCCGGGTTTATTCGGCGCCGCCGTCCTGGCTGCCTGGTAGTACTTGTTGTTATTGCAGTGTGTTGTTTTCGCGGGCGGGGCACGCACAAGCGCCTGCCCGCTCGCGGTGGGCAGTCAATCGTTGAATGTGGGTGTCAGGTCGTCAGCTCGAGTGACGCAGTGCCGCCCGTTGCCGGCAGGCTTCGCCGAATGCCTGGAAAATACTCAAGTAAGGAGGGTTATCCAGCACTTGCCAYTCCGGGTGCCATTGCACGCCGAGGGCGAAGGCCTTGCTGTGCTCGACCGAGATCGCTTCGATCAGGCCATCGGGCGCGACGGCTTCGGCGCGCAGGCCGGGCGCGAGGCGGTCGATGCCCTGGCTGTGAATCGAATTGACCTGGAATGCCGCTGGCAGGTCCAGCGCTTCGAACACGCCACCGGGCTGCACATTCACCGCGTGAGCGGGAGCGTATTGCACGGCCAGGTCCGGATGGTTGGCCTCACGGTGATCAAGGAAACCGGGGAGTTCATGGACTTTCTGATGCAGGCTGCCACCGAACGCCACGTTCATTTCCTGGAAGCCACGGCAGATGCCGAGGACCGGAACGCCGGCGGCAATGGCTGCGCGGATCAGGGGAAGGGTGGTGGCATCCCGTGCCGGATCATGATCCGTGCCGGGGGCGCTGTCGGGGCCTTGATAGTGGAAGGGTTCCACGTTCGACGGCGAGCCGGTCAGCAACAGACCGTCGAGCTGCGGCAGCAGGTCATCGATTTCGGTCAGTTCAGCCAATGAAGGAATAACGACAGGCAGCCCCAGCGCCGCAACGCTGACAGCACGCAAGTACTTGTCACCGCTGATGTGGTAGGGGTGCAGGCCAATCTGTTTGACGCACGCAGTAACGCCGATCAATGGCTTGAGTGCCATTTTTATCACCTCGAAGTTTCACACTTGAACGAGCTTTTCCGGAGCTTAGCCTTGTTGATTTTAATTAACAACTCTCATGTAAAAAATTCTAAACGCCGTGCGTCCGATCTTCAGGCTTTACGCGTGTTTGAGGGCGTATATGGCACTCTCGTCCTTCTGAGAGGCCCGAAAATAAACGCTGAAAGGCCAGGTGTTCGCTATTGACTTCACTTTGCCTTTCGGATTGACTGGGCTCGTGAAAGGGCGGTGAACATAATAATTAACAGTAAAAAATAGGTGCATCATGTCGGTCCCTCTGCGTGCCGTTCAACTCAACGAAGCAAACGCATTCCTTAAGAAACATCCTGAGGTTTTGTACGTCGACCTTCTGATTGCGGATATGAACGGTGTGGTGCGCGGCAAGCGCATCGAGCGCACCAGTCTTCATAAGGTTTACGAGAAAGGCATCAACCTGCCGGCGTCTCTGTTTGCTCTGGACATCAATGGCTCCACGGTGGAAAGCACCGGCCTGGGTCTGGACATCGGCGACTCCGACCGGATCTGCTACCCAATCCCGGGCACCCTGAGCATCGAACCCTGGCAGAAGCGCCCGACTGCGCAACTGCTGATGACCATGCACGAACTCGAAGGCGAGCCATTCTTCGCCGACCCGCGGGAAGTGCTGGCCAATATCGTGCGCAAGTTCGACGACATGGGCCTGACCATCTGCGCGGCGTTCGAACTGGAGTTCTACCTGATCGACCAGGACAACGTGAACGGTCGTCCGCAATCGCCACGTTCGCCGGTGTCCGGCAAGCGTCCGATGTCGACCCAGGTGTACCTGATCGACGACCTCGACGAATACGTCGACTGCCTGCAAGACATCCTCGAAGGCGCGAAAGAGCAGGGCATCCCGGCTGACGCCATCGTCAAGGAAAGTGCCCCGGCGCAGTTCGAAGTCAACCTGCATCACGTGGCTGACCCGATCAAGGCGTGCGACTACGCGGTCCTGCTCAAGCGTCTGGTGAAGAACATCGCCTACGACCACGAGATGGACACCACCTTCATGGCCAAGCCGTATCCGGGCCAGGCGGGTAATGGTCTGCACGTGCACATTTCGATTCTCGATAAAGAAGGCAACAACATCTTTGCCAGCGAGGATCCCGAGCAGAACGCCGCGCTGCGTCACGCGATCGGCGGTGTGCTCGAGACCCTGCCGGCGCAGATGGCCTTCCTTTGCCCGAACGTCAACTCGTACCGTCGTTTCGGCGCACAGTTCTACGTGCCGAACTCGCCGAGCTGGGGCATCGACAACCGCACCGTGGCTGTTCGTGTGCCGACCGGTTTGTCAGACGCGGTGCGCATCGAGCATCGTGTAGCGGGTGCCGATGCCAACCCGTATCTGCTGATGGCTTCGGTATTGGCGGGCGTGCACCACGGCCTGACCAACCAGATCGAACCGGGCGCACCGGTGGAAGGCAACAGCTACGAGCAAAACGAGCAGAGCCTGCCGAACAACCTGCGCGATGCACTACGCGAGCTGGACGACAGCGAAGTCATGGCCAAGTACATCGACCCGCTGTACATCGACGTGTTCGTGGCGTGCAAGGAAAGCGAGCTGGCCGAGTTCGAGAACTCCATCTCGGACCTTGAGTACAACTGGTACCTGCATACCGTTTAAGACGAACCACACCGATCAACTGTAGGAGCGAGCCTGCTCGCGAAGGCGGCGGATCAGTCAGCACTTATGTCGTCTGACACTCCGCCATCGCGAGCAGGCTCGCTCCTACAGGGGATCGCATTTCAAGTCTTGAATTGACGGACCTCGGTCCGACGATCACCTATTCCCCTGCGTCGAGTCACAACCATGACAAACACTCGCAGCGACTGGGAGCAACGCTTCCAGTCCCTCTCTATCGAAGGTCGCGCATTCATTGACGGCCAATACTGCGCGGCCGCCAGTGACGCCACGTTCGAATGCATCAGCCCCGTGGACGGTCGTTTCCTGGCGAACGTCGCCAGCACCGACGAAGCCGACGCCAATGCAGCAGTCGCCGTCGCACGCCGTACCTTCGAATCCGGCGTGTGGGCCAACCTGGCCCCGGCCGAGCGCAAGCGCATCCTGATCCGCTTCGCTGATCTGATCCTGGCGAACCAGGAAGAACTGGCCCTGCTCGAAACCCTCGACATGGGCAAGCCGATCAGCGATTCGATGAGCATCGACATTCCGGCGACCGCCAACGCGATCCGCTGGACTGCCGAAGCCATCGACAAGGTCTACGACGAAGTCGCCGCCACGCCCCACGATCAACTGGGCCTGGTGACCCGCGAAGCGGTCGGTGTGGTCGCGGCCATCGTGCCGTGGAACTTCCCGCTGATCATGGCCAGCTGGAAATTCGCCCCGGCCCTGGCGATGGGCAACTCGTTCATCCTCAAGCCTTCGGAAAAATCCCCGCTGACCGCGATCCGCATCGCCCAGCTGGCACTGGATGCCGGTATCCCGAAAGGCGTGTTCAACGTCCTGCCGGGCTATGGCCACACCGTCGGCAAGGCGCTGGCGTTGCACATGGACGTCGATGTGCTGGCCTTCACCGGCTCCACGGCGATCGCCAAGCAACTGATGATCTACGCCGGGCAGAGCAACATGAAACGCGTTTGGGCCGAAGCCGGGGGCAAGAGCCCGAACGTGGTGTTCGCCGACGCGCCGGATTTGCGCGCAGCAGCACAGGCTGCGGCCAGCGGCATTGCGTTCAACCAGGGCGAAGTCTGCACCGCCGGTTCGCGTCTGCTGGTGGAGCGTTCGATTCGCGAGCAGTTCATTCCATTGCTGGTGGAAGCCCTGCAAGCCTGGAAACCGGGCCACGCGCTGGATCCTGCGACCACCGTCGGCGCAGTGGTCGATCAGCGTCAGCTGGAAAACGTATTGCGCTACATCGAAGTCGGCAAGCAGCAGGGCGGTCAACTGATCGCCGGCGGCAGCCGCACCCTCGAAGACACTGGTGGCCTGTACCTGGAACCGGCGATTTTCGATGGCGTGACCAATGCCATGACCATCGCCCGGGAAGAAATCTTCGGCCCGGTGCTGTCGGTCATCACCTTCGACACCACTGAAGAAGCCCTGGCGATTGCCAATGACAGCATCTTCGGCCTGGCCGCCGGCGTGTGGACCAGCAACCTGAGCAAGGCCCACACCTTCGCCCGTGGCCTGCGTGCCGGCAGCGTCTGGGTCAACCAGTACGACGGCGGCGACATGACCGCCCCGTTCGGCGGGTTCAAGCAGTCGGGTAACGGTCGGGACAAATCGCTGCACGCGTTCGACAAGTACACCGAACTCAAGGCGACCTGGATCAAGCTCTGATAACAATAAAGCGACGGTCGCCGGCTCTGTCGGCGGCCATCGGAGAAATGTATGAAACAAGACTCTTTTCACCAACAGCATGTAAACAGCTACTACGCCGCCACCCGTAACTTCACCGGCGATTTCCCGGTACTGGAAGGGGCGGTGGACTGCGACGTCTGCGTGATCGGCGCCGGCTACACCGGCCTGTCCTCGGCGCTGTTCCTCGCTGAAGCGGGCTACAGCGTGACTGTGCTCGAAGCAGCGAAAGTCGGCTTCGGCGCCAGCGGTCGCAACGGCGGGCAACTGGTCAACTCCTACAGCCGCGACGTCGATGTCATCGAAGAGCGTTATGGCGACAAGACTGCTGAAATCCTCGGCAGCATGATTTTCGAAGGCGCCGACATCATTCGTCAGCGCATACAGCACTACGACATCCAGTGCGATTACCGTCCCGGCGGTATCTTCGCGGCGATGAACAAGAAGCAACTCAAGGGCCTGGCCGAGCAGAAGAAGAGCTGGGAACGCTACGGCAACAAGAACCTGAAAATGCTCGACGCGGCCGACATCAAGCGCGAAGTCGGTTCCGACGCCTACGTCGGTGGCCTGCTGGACATGCAGGGCGGCCACATTCACCCACTGAACCTGGCACTCGGCGAAGCCTCGGCGATCATCGGCCTGGGCGGCAAGATCTACGAGCAATCGGCGGCGGTGGAAATCACCTACGGCGAGCCCATCACCGTGCGCACTGCAAAAGGTGTGGTCAAGGCCAAGTACCTGCTGATGGCCGGTAACGCCTACCTGCCGCAGGGCCTGGACAACCGCGTGACCAGCAAGAGCATGCCGTGCGGTTCGCAGATCGTCGTCACCGAGCCGTTGTCGGAGAAGCAGGCCCGCAGCCTGATCAAGAACAACTACTGCGTCGAAGACTGCAACTACCTGCTCGACTACTACCGCCTGACCGCTGACAACCGCCTGCTGTACGGCGGCGGTGTGGTTTATGGTGCGCGCGAGCCGGACGACATCGAACAACTGATCCGCCCGAAAATCCTCAAGACCTTCCCGCAATTGAAGGACGTGAGGATCGACTACCGCTGGACCGGCAACTTCCTGCTGACCATGTCGCGCATGCCGCAATTCGGTCGTATCGAGAAAAACGCCTATTACATGCAGGGCTACAGCGGCCACGGCGTCACCTGCTCGCACCTGGCCGGCAAACTGATCTCGGAAATGATCCGTGGCGACGCCGAGCGTTTCGATGCGTTTGCATCCTTGCCGCACATGCCGATGATCGGCGGGCGCACCTTCTCGGCACCGTTGACCGCCCTCGGCGCCGTGTACTACTCGCTGCGCGACCGTTTCGGCATCTAAGCTTTACCTCGCCGGCGGCCGCCCCCAAAGGGTGCCGCCGGTTTTTTACATAAGCAACACCGCAAATCCCTGTGGGAGCGAGCTTGCTCCGGGCGGCGTTCCGACGATGAGGCCATATCAGACAAAATGAAGTCGCCTGACACTCCGCCATCGCGAGCAAGCTCGCTCCCACAAGGGGGTGTAACTTCATGGCAAACGGCTATTTCTTCTGCCGTTTATCGAACCTGCTGAGCATTACGAACAAACGTGATTTAATAGCCGCCTTTCACGTTTCCGGGACCGGAAAACGGCGTGATCCGCGCCTGCACTCCACCCCTCCATTATCCCTGTAGGAGCGAGCTTGCTCGCGAAGGCGTTGGTTCAGTCGACATCAATGTTGCGGCTAAAATCGCAATCGTCGGATCGCCGCCCGGATCAAGCTCGCTCCTACGGGTTGGCACATAAGGCTGTCATGGACACGGGCTCACGACTCAAATTAGTACGCGAAAGCTACAAAATGTCCCAGCGCGAGCTGGCCCGGCGTAGCGGCGTCACCAATGCAACCATCTCCCTGATCGAACAGAATCGGGTCAGTCCTTCCGTCAGCTCCCTGAAGAAATTGCTGGAGGGCATCCCCATGTCCCTGGCCGACTTCTTCACCTTCGATCAGCCACCGCGCGAACACCAGTACGTCTTCCGCGCCAACGAACAGCCCGACCTCGGCCGCCACGGCCTGCGCCTGCTGCTGATCGGCGCGTCCGTGCCAAGCCGGCAGATGCGCTTGCTGCGCGAGCAATACGCACCGGGCGCCAGTTCCGGGGAAGAGCCGATCGTGCATTCCGAAGGCGAGGAGTGCGGGTTGGTGACCCGTGGCACGGTGGAGTTGACCGTGGACGGCCAGGTGAGCGTGCTCAACGCCGGGGATGGCTATTACTTCCCGACAACCTTGCCGCACCGGTTTCGCAATATCGGGGCGGATGAGGCGGAAATCATCAGTGCCAACACCCCGGCGAACTTCTAATAGGGTCTGTCCCGACAAGTCCTGCAAATTTTTCAGGCGTCTAGGTTGAACGTTCGTCGGATGGCGGGTTGCTACCATCGCAATTGCCTGCCGATATCAACACGGCTGCTACGCTTGGTCGTTGCAGTGCCCGAGTTCCATTCCTGCTCACGCTGCAAGGGTTATCACGGAGTGCGACATCCATTCCTGTCGGCAACCTGCACGGAGGCAGGCGATGGTGATCAAAAGCATGGCCGATTCGACTGCGGCGGGGGTTCCCGAGCCGCTCGATCGGGAAGAAATCGAGCGGGTGCTGGCGCTGTTGCTGGTCAGCCCGTTGTTTGCCAAGTCCAGGCGCATGGGCAGTCTGTTGCGCTTTCTGGTCGAGCACGACCTTCAGGCTTGCAAAACGCCGCTGACCGAACACGCCATCGGCATCGAGGTGTTTCGTCGTGACCCGGCAGTGTATTGCACGGGCGACGATCCGGTGGTGCGAGTGCAGGTGGGGCGCTTGCGGCGCAAGCTCGCAGCGCATTACGCCGGCAACGGCCAGCAGGACCCGGTGCGCTTGTGCATTCCACCCGGGTGCTATCGCTTGACCTATCAGCGGCTGCGGCCCAAGGGCGTCGGCACTCGCCATCCTGTGGTCCAGATCCAGCCGTTTACCTGCCTCACCCGCGATGGCAATGACTTTACCCGGGGCTTGTGCGAGGAGTTGAGTTGCCGACTGTTCGAGTCGTTCGAGCAGACGCAGACCGGGACCAATCATGTGTTGATGCGGGTGGCACGCAACAGCGAGCCGGTACCGGACTTCAAGCGTGGCGGGCGTTACAGCTATTGCCTGGAGGGCAGCGTGCGGGTCGAGCCTTCGCGGGTGCGAGCGTCATTGCGCCTGGTGGATGTGGCGCAGGGGCGGATTCGCTGGTCGGCGCAGTTCGATCGTGATCGACCCTATGGCATCGCCACCCAGGAGGACCTCGCGCAGTCGATCTGTCGCTCGCTGACGGGCTACTTCACCACGGCGGGCAAAGAGGAGTGAAAGGGCAACCGCAAGGTTGCCCCGGCATGACGGTTACACGGTTTTCCACTGACCGCCTTCGTAAAGGCGACCTGCGGTGTTATCGAACGTCAAATCGATTTCGATCGCCTTGGAGCGTGAGGTACTGAACATGGTGCTGGTCTGTACGTTCTGTTCGAACCACACGAGGATGGTTTCCACCGGCGTCAGCACGGTATTGCCGGTGACGACCTGGTTTACGGCCACGTAGATTGGCGTACTGACCTGATTGCCATCGATGCCTGTGGACAACTGGTTGACCCCCGGATGAATCGGCGCGTAGTTGTTCACGAAAGTCAGGGAAGTGTCCGGGCCACCGGTTACCGCCGAGCTCAGCAGGCCGCTTTCATCAAGTGTCGAGGTTTGCCCCAGGCCAATGTTGACGATATTGGTCGAGACTTTGACTTGCACGTTTTCCTTGAACACGTTGGAGGCGAACAGCTGATACTGCGGCGTCCAGCTGAACTCGTTGTTGCTCAGGTAGGCGTCATAGGACTGCCAGACCACGTTGTAGTCGGCGTCACCCACCTTCTTGGCAAAGCACAGCTTGTAGCCGGACTTCTTCAGCAGCGTCAGGTCGCCGGCGGCGATTTCGATGGTGACGGTTTTTTGCGAGGCCGCCAGGGCCGACCTCACTACCCGGCCGTAATCTGCCGCCTTCAGTTGCGTTGCACCCATGATCGACTTGACGGCTTCTTGCACTTCATTGTGAAGCTGCTGGCTCTGTTGGCTGACAGCGATTGATTTGCTCATGGTTTCCCTCTTCCTTGGTGGTGTGTTGGGCAAACAATGGGCTGCTGGCGCCTGGCGCTGCAGTCCATTGATGGCTTCACTCTAGGAGCGAGGGGCAGGGCGGCTAAGTGTCTTGGTGTTACAAGCGGGTATCGGGGTTGTATCAGGGGCTGAGTCAGCGGGGCAGCCGATCGGCCGCCCCGTCTTGACCTCAGGCGGCCTTGGCATCGGCCCAGACGAAGTTCCAGCTGGTGCGTTTGCCCTTGGCGATCTCGATCAGCTTGTTCTCGTACACCGTGTGATTGACCACGCCGGTGTAGGTCAGGGTGCGGGCGGCATTGGTCCCGGTGACCTCGCCCGGCTTGCCGCCCGACTCGACCATGGCTTTTTTCATGTCGGCTTCCGACGGGGCGCTACTCTGGTTTTTTTCCACTTTGACGAAACTCATGATTCACCTCTTCCGTGATGGGGGGATCGGTGCCGGCGCGGGCCGACAAGTCGACGACCCTGTTCCACACCGACGGCCATACTCTATTGGCCAGTTCGGCGGCGCAGAAGTGACAACTGCGGCGCTGAGGTAACAATCGGGAAACAGCGCCACGCATTGAAGTATCTGCGACGTATCAAGCGTGGATTCACATCGAAGCAGGTTGCGGTGAGTATCTCGGGCCGAATGGGCACTTACCGAATGGAATTCCATACAAGGTATTAGAGTTGTGCCTGTAGATCGACACGCCCCATCCTTCGGCAAACGCCTGCAAGGCCTCGATCGGATGAGCGTAGACGGTTTGGCGGTTGGTGACTCGATGGAACCAACTTCGTCAATAGCGTCTAAATTTCAGAGAATCTTCCCCACCACGAAGGAACGACTCATGTACAAGTCTCGATCATTGATTGCAGCGATTACCTGCTTGACTCTGGTCTACGGCTCGGTGACGGCGCTGGCCGATCCCGGTAACGGCCAGGGCAACGGGAAGGTCAACCATGGCAACCAGGGCGGTCATGGCAACAAGAACAAAAACTCCGGTGGCGGGGACTGGAGCAACGGCCCGAGCATCAACCGTGGCAGCGTGCTCGAGATCATAGGCGTGAATACAGGCTACTGGAGCCCGGGGCCTGATTTGCCACCGGGTATTCAAAAGAACCTTGCCCGAGGCAAGCCGCTTCCCCCCGGCATTGCGAAAAAACTGGATGGCCGACTGGTCGGCAGGCTGCCCCACTATGACGGATACGAATGGCAGCAAGTCGGCACGGACCTGATCCTGGTTGCGCTGGCCACCGGGCTTGTCTATGAAATTCTCGACGGTGCGTTTGATTAAAGTGTGGACGGTAGTCTTCCCGCTGACTCAAGGTGCTCCAGCCGTCTGTCGTAGTGCTTGAACTGTTGGAGGGATATCGCGTCATACGTCACGCGATATCAACCTCCTACGGAAGCAATCATGCTTTTTAAAAACAAGAGTCTCGTTGCTGTAATGTCATGCGCCATGATGCTTGCAGCCGCCCCGCTGCTCCCTGATGGCCTGTCGATCATGGGTTCCGCATACGCGAAGGACGGCGGTGGTGGCGGCGGTGGAAACGGCGGCGGTGGCGGCAACGGCGGTGGTAATGGCGGTGGAAACGGCGCAGGCCACGGCGGCGGTATGGGTGGCGGACACGCCGGCACAGGCCACTCCGGCAGTAACGGCCGCGGCAACGGGCTGGACAGCGACCATGCTGGCAAATCCGTGCGCGACCATGGCCTGAGCGGGAACCACTACGGTAGTGAGCGCAACGATGACAACGGTCATGGCACCACGACCTCAGGCATCGCCCATTCCAAGGATACTCGCGGCATCTCCAAGGCCAGGGCTATTTCGGCCTCTACGCCAGGTGATCACAACACCAAAGGCTTGAGTAAAGCCGGACTGTCGACCTCGAAAAAAACCCATTGAGTTCGCGGTTGTAGACATCAGTTTCTGAAAAGCCAAAAACCCGCTGAAACAAGCGGGTTTTTTGCAACTGGAATTTGATCGCCGGGCATTACACGGACAGAAAACGAACCACCCGGACACATTGCGCAGTGATTTGCGTCCGCGGGCGATTTGTCATGTTCAGCGTCGTTTCAATGTAGATATTAGTCAGCCCAACGGTATTCCAATGAGGCTGCACTGTGTTCCAACGACTTGTGTGTTCGCTGTCTGTATTGAGCCTGTCCATCGCTGCCGCCCAGGCTGCCGAGACTGTCCCCCTCAACACGCCACGCCTGAAGAGCATCGATAATTTCCGCGATGTTGCCGGTCTTGCCACCGCGTATTCCACCGCCAATGACGGCACGATGCGTGGCGGGGTGTTTTATCGTTCTAACGCGCTGACCCCGTCGGCGGCGGATCTGGCGACCCTCAACGGCCTGGGTATCAAGGCTGTCTACGACCTGCGCACCCCCAGCGAGATCGCCGCCACGCCCGACACGATGCCCACGGGTGCGACCTACACCAACATCGACATCATCGGCGGCTCAACGTCTGGCGCGAACGTCACCAACATCGCGTTCCACAGCGCCGCCGAAGCCACCGTCATGATGCAGGACACCAACCGCGATTTCGTCCGGAACGCGGGGATGCGCAGCGAGTTCAATCAGCTGTTCAATGAGCTGGCAGCGGTCGATGGCGCCGCGCTGTTCCATTGCACCGCCGGCAAGGACCGTACGGGCTGGACCGCCGCAGTGTTGCAAAGCATCGCCGGGGTCGACGATGCCACCATCATGAGCAACTACCTGGCGACCAACGACTACACCGCCGCGCGTATCAAGGCGACCCTGGCGGCATTGCCACCGAGCCTGGCAACCATCTATGGGCCGTTGATCGGTGTGGAGGCCAGTTACCTGCAAGCCGGCCTGGACCAGGTGACCGCGCAGTACGGCACGATGGATAACTACCTCAAGCAAGGCCTGGGCCTGTCCCAGGAAACCATCTACGTACTGCGCGGCAAGATGGTGTTCTACAACAGCTTGCCTGGCGCGGCGGACCTGGCCGGCAACGCCGCTGCCGGCGCGCAGTTGTTGCAACAACTGCAGAACAGCAACCTGTCGGGCACCTACAGCGCCTACAACTATTACCTGCAGTCGGCCATCGATGCGCGCAGCCTCGGTGGCGTCGAGTCCACCGTCGGCGGTCAGGTGCATGCCGACGCTGCCAGCTATCTGTTGCGCCAGGGCGCGATGATCGAACAGGCTGGCGCGCCGTTCACCAGCGGCATCGACCTCAAGGCCGGGCAATACCGCCTGTGGAGCACCGCCCTGGCGGGCTATCTGGGCACCGACGGCTCTTCTCAGGCCTCCAGCAGCAACGAACATAGCCAGGGAATGATGATTGGTCTGACCCAGCGCTTCTCCGAACAGCTCAGCGCCCATGCCGGTTTCGGCTACAGCAGCGGCAATGTCGGTGGTGCAGGTGGCGAGGCCGATACCGACCTGACCTTCTTCAGTGTGGGCGCCCGCTTTGCACCAAACGGCCTGGAACGCGGCCTGTTTGTGGATGCCGATGCCAGCGCCGGTTATCTCGATTACGAGAGCAAGCGCGAACTCGGCGGCGGCCTGGGTACGGCCAAGGGCGACAGCCATGGCAACCTCACCGGCGCGACCCTGGCCTTGGGTTACCGTGTGCCGTTGAACGGTGTCACCCTCGAACCGAGCCTCGGTGTGCGGGTCAGTCACGTCAACCTGTCCGGCTTCCAGGAAAAAGGCAGCGAGTTGGCCCTCGACGTCGACGGCATCCACCAGACCCGCAAGAGCGCGGTGGCCAACCTCAACGCATCCTTTGCACCGGTCAGCATGGGCGCCTGGCAAGTGGTGCCGGGAGTGCAAGTGGGCTACGAGCATGTATTGGGCGACCCTGAAGTCGACAGCGAAGGGCACCTGCTGGGCCTGGACGTTGAACAGCAAGCCGCCTTCGACAACCGTGATCAGTTCACCGGTGGCGTAAATGTCATGGCCAATCTTGGTCCTTGGAGCGTGGGGGCGGAAGTCGGCGCAAGTGGTGGCGGCGACAGCCACGGCTTCAATGGCGGCCTGAAGGCCAGTTATCTGTTCTGACGATCAGTTAAGGTAATTTGTGGGAGTGGTGTTTTTTTTGTCGTACGCAGGATTGGCGGGCGACACGGATTGAATGTGGGAGCGAGCTCGCTCGCGATGGCGATTTTGCAGCCAGCATCCATGTTGCCTGACACGACGCCATCGCGAGCAAGCTCGCTCCCACAAATCTTCAATTGACTGGCATTGACCGCGTTCGCACCCCCTTTCTCAAGTCTGCGGGACTGATGCCGTAGGCACTCTGGAAATACTGGCAAAACCGCCCGACATTGCTGAAACCGTGTTGCAAGGCCACGTCTGTCACCGACGGCGACACCCCCTGGGACAGCGCGGCATAGGCGCGCTCCAGACGTACCTGGCGCTGATAGGCCACGATCGAAGTGCCCATGAAACGCTGAAAACCTTCCTGCAATGCACGCAGGCTGACGTTGGTCAGCTGCGCCAGTTCCGTACCGCTGGCCAGGTGGTCGGGATGCGCCTGAATGTACTCGACGGCCAGCTTCACATGCCGCGGCGCTATCAGTGGGGAAGGGCGCTGAAGGGCTTCGGTGAAGTTGTGCGGCCAGGTTTCGAGCACCGCATCGACCAGCATTTCGCGAAGGCGCGAAGGCATCAGCGAGCCTGTGTTGATCAGCAGGTCGAATTCGCTGCCCGTGGCCAGTTCAATCAACGCCCTGATGCCTTGCAAGGCCGACACATTCAGATCCACCACTGGTTCGAAATGCACCTTTTGCAAGATAGGTTTGCCCAGCAGCATCGACAGTCGTTCGGTGATCAACCGCCGGCTGATCGAAATCCCGTGCTGTGCATGGTTATCGACAAAGCGCGCCGAGCGGACTTCGGCCTTGTCGATCGCCAGGCCGATCTGCGCAAAACCAACCGACTCGGTGACGTGGTTGAAGATGATCTTGCCGGCGGTGGGAATGACGAAGGTGATTTCATCAAGGGGTGCGGGAAAGGCCACCGTGAAATCACCGCGATAGTGCATGCGACGAAAACTGACCCCTTCGTGCCGGCCATAGACCCCACCGATGATGATGTTTTTCGGTGGCGGCGCAGAGTCGCAATAGAGGTTGCCGAACAGGCTCGAGAACAACGCGCCAAAGTCGTCGCAGCTCATGTCGTTGGACCTGATGATGATTTGCTTGCACGTCGTGCTTGAGTACACCTGAAGTGTCACCTTGAGCGGATGGGCAAAGCCCTGGTACGGGGAGCTGGCGATCGGAGATCGAGCGAGTGCGGTTCGGGGCAGTGCCAGGACGTTATCAGTGAGTAATGACAGGTTCGTGACCGCAGCTTCTACCGGCCCCTTTGCACTCACCAGCCGCCACCGCTCGCACCGGACAACCGGTGGCACGAGCGGTACCGAGGGCTGGCGTGAAAGGGTCGCGGCTATTTCGCTGGCACTTCAGGCTTGATATCCCCGCAAAAAATATCGACGTTGCCATCGGTCGCAGCCGTGCGCACGACCACCGAATACTTGCCGTCAAGCAGGGTCTGCAACGGCACAGGCGCGGTTCTGGTAAAAGACCAGCCGCGTACGGCCTGGCGTTCGGTGTTGACGGTGTCGTTCATCGCGTAGGCGACTGACCCTGGTTGCTGGCAGCTGCCGTTATTGATGAAAGAGTAAAGACGCAAGGGCAGGATAACCCCGGTTGGAACACCGCTGACGAAGAAACTCAGCCCGGTTTTCTTGTCCCAGTCCGTCAACGTGACGGTGCCGATCTGACCGGCGTTTTGCCGGGTGGCGACCAGGGTAACGTTCACGCCGTGGGTCGATGAAGTGGTGCAGCCGAACAGGCTTGCCGCAACCATGAGTGCTGYCAGTGAGGTTTTGAGCTTCATTGCCAAACTCCTGAGCTGAAGAACTGCAATGGGGGAGTTAGCGGGTATAGCTCATTTATCGCTTTCATGACGTCGTCCATATAAGGCTTTCCATTTTTGACCGGTGATGGTGGGGCGTCTGTCCCCTTCGCCAGCCACATGGCGGYGTAGCCGTGCAAACCGACTACATTTGTAACTGGTCGAGCCCGCGTGAATTGCCTGCTGGCACACGTGCTTCGATGCCGATGACGGTTTGCAATGGTTACGCGTGCAGTTAAAGGATTGTGCGGTCAGTTGAGCCCACTCATCATCCGCACGGGACGATTTGCGACTGGAGTGACTCATGAATCAACAAGGCAGCCATCCGCCAGAGCGGRTTCCAGGCACTCCACAGCGGGGTATCTTGCGCAGCCTGTTGATCCCGCAATGGCTCGGCAGTTATCGGCCAGACTGGCTGCGGGGCGATGTGGTCGCCGGGTTGACGGCCGCGGCCGTGGTCATTCCCAAGGCGCTGGCGTACGCCACCATTGCCGGCCTGCCGGTGCAGGTCGGGCTGTACACGGCGCTAGTGCCGATGGTGATCTATGCCGTGCTCGGTACGTCGCGCCCGCTCAGTGTCAGCACCACGACCACCCTGGCCATTCTCGCCGGTTCCGCCTTGGGCCAGATCAGTCCAGCTGGTGATGCGACGACCTTGCTGGCGGGTTCCGCCACGCTGGCCCTGATGGTGGGCGCAATCCTGATCGTCGCGGGGTTGCTGCGCCTGGGTTTCGTCGCCAATTTCATTTCCGAACCGGTGCTGGTGGGTTTCAAGGCCGGCATCGGTGTGGTCATCGTTCTCGACCAGCTACCCAAATTGCTCGGCACTCACATCGACAAAGGCGGATTTGTGCACAATCTGCTGGCCACGGTCCAGAGCATCGGTCATGCCTCGCTGCCCACCGTGGCGGTCGGTGTGTTCATGGTGCTGCTGCTGGTCGGCATGAAGCGTTTTACGCCGCGGCTGCCTGCACCGTTGATCGCGGTGGCGCTGGGCATCATTGGCATGAGCCTGTTTGGCCTGGAGAGCTTTGGTGTGTCCGCCGTCGGCCTGGTGCCGATCGGATTGCCCGCGCCGACCCTGCCGGTATGGTCGTTGGCCGAAACCCTGTGGCCTTCGGCGATGGGCATCGCGCTGATGAGTTTCACCGAAACCATCGCGGCGGGGCGCGCGTTCGCCCGCAGTGACGAGCCCCCACCACAGCCGAATCGGGAGCTGCTGGCCACTGGCGTTGCCAACATCGGCGGTGCGTTTCTGGGGGCCATGGTCGCGGGAGGCGGGACCACTCAAACGGCGGTGAACCGTTTGGCCGGTGCCCGTTCGCAACTGGCCGCACTGGTCACCGCAGCACTGGCGTTGGGCACTTGCCTGCTGCTGGCGCCGCTGATTGGCCTGATGCCCAATGCCACGCTCGCCGCTGTGGTGATTGTGTATTCGGTGGGCCTGATCGAGCCGGCGGAATTTCGCGAGATCCTGTCGGTTCGCCGTACCGAATTTGCCTGGGCCGTAGTGGCCATGATCGGCGTGATGTTGCTGGGCACGCTGCAAGGGATCGTCGTGGCGATTATCGTCTCGTTGCTGGCCCTGGCCTATCAGGTCTCGGACCCGCCCGTGCATGTCCTCGGGCGCAAGCCTGGCACCAATGTGTATCGGCCGCAGTCCGCCGAACACCTCGATGACGAACACTTTGACGGGCTGCTGTTGCTGCGGCCTGAAGGGCGGATTTTTTTCGCCAATGCCCAGCGCATCGGCATGAAGATGCGACCCCTGATCGAAGATGCAAGGCCCTCCGTGGTGATTCTGGACCTGCGCAGCGTGTTCGACCTGGAGTACACCGCCCTGAAAATGCTCACCGGGGCGGAACAGCAACTGCGGGAAAAAGGTATTTCACTGTGGCTGGTGGGCATGAGCCCGGGCGTATGGGACATGGTTATCAAGGCGCCCTTGGGCCATACGTTGGGCGAGGCGCGCATGTTCCTGAACCTGGAGCAGGCGGTTGAGCATTACCAGCGCAGTCGAGGCTGAATGAACGCGGCCGGGCGCACTCCGGACGCTGTGTGACGCATTGAAGGAGGTAACGGGCATGGCAAAGAAGAAGGCTGCACCGAAAAGCAAACCGGTCGAAGGCGACAAGCTGAAGAACAAGGTGTATCTCGAGGAACTGGCGAAGCTGCATGTCGAGCTGGTCAAGCTGCAGGAGTGGGTGCAGTACACGGGCGCGAAGATTTGCATCATCTTCGAGGGCYGTGATGGCGCCGGCAAGGGCGGGACCATCAAGGCGCTGACCGAACGGGTCAGTCCGCGAGTGTTCCGGGTGATGGCGTTGCCGGCACCGACCGACCGGGAAAAAAGCCAGATGTATTTGCAACGTTATCTGCCGCACCTGCCGGCGGCCGGTGAAGTGGTGATCTTCGATCGCAGCTGGTACAACCGCGCCGGGGTCGAGCGGGTCATGGGCTTTTGCAGCGAAGAGCAGGTGCGCACGTTTCTCACCGTGGCGCCGCGCGTCGAGCAGGCACTGGTCGAATCGGGAATCATCCTGATCAAGTACTGGCTTGAGGTGAGCCAGGAAGAACAGACCCGACGCCTCAAGGCGCGTATCACCGACGGGCGCAAGATCTGGAAGCTGTCGCCGATGGACCTCAAGTCCTACAACCGTTGGTACGACTACTCCCGTGCCCGGGACGACATGTTCAAGTACACCGACACCAAATTCGCCCCTTGGCGGGTCGCCAACTCCAATGACAAGCGGCGGGCGCGGCTGAACATCATCAGCGATGTGCTGAGCAGCGTTCCTTATGAGGAAGTACCGCGGGCAAAAGTGAAACTGCCCAAACGGCAGACTCCCGGTAACTATCGGGACCCGAACTATCCGTTCAAGTACATCCAGGAAAAATTCTGATCGATGCATCGGGCAGGAGCCAGTCCACGCCGGCTCCTGCTGCATGCCATCAGGCGTGTACCAGCGCAATCGTAAACGAGACCACGATCATGCACGCAAAGGCAAAATTGATATTCATGAAGTTTCCATCCAAAACATGAGTGACGGCGCCATCTTGAACAGGTCACAGAAAAATAAAAAATTCGCTGTAATGATTTGAAAGATCGAAAAAAATGATACTTGGCCGGTTCGTTGTTTTTGCGCCGGGTTGCAGATACTCTCGGGTAACGCGCAACTTCATGCATAAACGAGCAAAAACATGCACGACAACCATTCTGCAGCCGAACTTCCGTCAGTGCGCCGGCAAAAGATCCTGTTGATCCTCGAACGTGACGGCAAGGTCATGGCCTCGGAGTTGAGCCAGCATTTCGCGGTGTCCGAAGACACCATCCGCCGCGATCTGGCGGAGCTGGCCAGCGCCGGCCTGGTGCAACGGGTGCACGGCGGGGCGTTGCCGCGGCCCAAGGATACGGGCAAGGACTATTTCACCCGGATCAGCGAAACCGACGAGGTGAAAACCCATCTGGCGCAATTGGCCGCGCGAAGGGTGCAGGACGGTCAGATCGTGGTGTTCGATTCCGGCACCACCACCTTGCAGATTGCGCGCTCGCTGCCGGTGGACATCGCCATCACCGCGATCACTGCGTCGCCGATGACGGCCATTACCTTGTCCGAATACAAAGGCATCAAGGTGATCCTGGCCGGCGGCCAGCTCAACCCGGCGACGATGTCGGCCAGCGGCCACGAAACCCTGCGGTTGCTGGCGGGCATCAAGGCCGACCTGTTGTTTACCGGGGTCTGCGCGATACACCCACAGGTGGGCTTAAGCTCACTGCACTTCGATGAAGTGCCGGTGAAACAGGCGATGCTCGACTGTGCTTCCCATGTGATTGCCGTCACCACCGCGGACAAGCTCGGTGCGGTGGAGCCCTTTGTCGTCGCGCCTTGCAACCGCGTGCACACGCTGATCACCGAGCAGCATGTGGCGTCAGGCAATGTCGAGGACTACCGGGCGTTGGGGATCGAGGTGGTGCAGGCTTGAGCGGGTCTTTGTGGGAGCGGGCTTGCTCCGGGCGGCGATCCGACGATGGCGATGTGACTGGCGCTGAATGTGTGTTGAATGTACCGGCCTCTTCGCGAGCAGGCTCGCTCCTACAGGGATCGTTGTCGAGCACAAATATCGAGGCTGACAAACAAACCTTGTAGGAGCGAGCCTGCTCGCGATGGGGCCAGCCCAGGCAGCATCCATACTGAATGTGCTGACCAACAACCTCAGCGCAATCGCTCAAGCATCTGGTAGTACCACATGCCCGCGGCGAGCATCGGGTTGCCGAGCAAGTCGCCCATGGGCACGCGGATGTGCTGGCAGGCGGCGAAGGTGTCGAACTGCTCCAGTTGCCCTGTGATCGCCCGGCCCATGATTTCACCCATGATGTGGGTGGTGGCGATGCCATGGCCGGAGTAGCCCTGGCAATACCAGACGTTGTCCGAGAGCTTGCCCAGTTGCGGGATGCGGTTGATCACGATGCCCATCGCGCAGCTCCACTGGTAGTCGATGGCCACGCCTTTGAGCGCCGGGAAGGTCTGCTCGATGCACGGGCGCAGCTCGGCGGCGATGTCGCGCGAATCCTTGCCGCTGTAGTTGGCGCCGCCACCGAACAACAGGCGACCGTCGGCGGTGAGGCGGTAGTAGTCGAGTACGAAACGGCAGTCGTAGACCGCCAGGTCTTCGGGGTTGATCTGTCTGGCCAGATCGCCCAGCGGCTCGGTGGTGACGATGCCGCCCATGGCCGGGAAAATCTTGCCCTTGAGTTTTCCCGGTTCCAGCTTGTGGTAGACGTCGCCGGCCAGCAGCACCTGATTGGCGTCGATCTGCCCGTGGGCGGTGCGTATGCCGGGGCTCTTGTGAAGGCCATCGCCGTGGATGATCTCCAGCACTTCGCTGTTCTCGAAGATCAATGCACCGAGGCTCTCGGCTGCGCGGGCCTCGCCGATGCACAGGTTGAGCGGGTGCAGGTGCATGTTGCGGGTGTTCTTGATCGCACCGTGGTAGAGGTCGCTTTGCAGCAGGTCGCGCACCTGGCTGCGGTCGAGCAGGCTGACTTCGTCGCCCATGCCTCGGCGCACCGCCTCGTCGTAATCCTTGCGCAAGCCGTCCATGTGCGCGGGTTTGTACGCGGCGTGCAGGTGGCCGTGCTTGAGGTCGCAGGCGATGCCGTATTTTTCCACGCGCTGCCGGATGATCTGGTGTCCGCGCCAGCGCAGGTTCCAGATGAAGTCGTCGACTTCATCGCCGATGGTGCGGCGCATCTGTTTGCGCATGGCTTCGTCGCCCGACAGGCTGCCGGTGACCTGGCCGCCATTGCGCCCGGTGGCGCCCCACCCGATCTTGTGGCTTTCGACGATGGCGACCTTCAGGCCTTTTTCGGCCAGCTCGACGGCGGTGGCCACGCCGGTGAATCCGCCGCCGATGATCACCACGTCAACCCGGTGCCGGCCTTGCAGCGTCGGGTAATCGGTGTCCTGGTCGAGGGTGGCGGTGTAGTAGGAATTGCAACGTTGAGTCATGTCGGTGTCCAGGCAGAATTGGGAGAAACCAATGCCAGTCAGTCGAAGTGCGCAACTTGTAGGAGCGAGCCTGCTCGCGAATGCGGAGTGTCATCAGTCGAAGTGCGCAACTTGTAGGAGCGAGCCTGCTCGCGAATGCGGAGTGTCA
>NZ_JBGCUL010000867.1:0-1880 GCF_054177685.1 Pseudomonas sp. P5_A2_2 | reverse complement strand
GCGTTTGCAACCTGGAAGCTCTGGGCTAGTGGCCTCGCTGACCAACTATCTGTCACGCCACCCCGTGACAGGCTTGCTGATAGTGAAGGACGACCGAATACTCTTCGAGCACTACCAGTACGGGAGAACCGACAAGGACCGGCTGCTCGGCCAGTCCATGACTAAGTCCATCACGGGGCTGCTGGTGGGCCTGGCGGTCTCGGACGGCGCCATCAGGTCGGTCGACGACGTAGCCGAGGTGTACGTTCCCGGTTTGAAGGGAAGCGAATACGGCCGCACTCCGTTGCGAGCGCTGTTGCACATGTCATCTGGAGTGGACTTCGGTGAAGATCGCGATGACGGGCATGACTTGTCGGTCCTGTGGCGCGATATGGTGCTCGGCGCAGGGATATTCGGGAAGAAGGGAACGGTTGCCAGCATTCGACAGTTCGACCGTCGCATCGCCCAGCCCGGAACGAAGTTTCACTACGCCAGCATCGAGGCAGACGTGCTTTCCGTCGTACTCCGCGCTGCGCTGGAAAGACCGCTGGCAGATTATTTGCATGACAGGCTGTGGCGGCCTCTTGGCACCGAAGCCGAYGCCACCTGGCTYGTCGACGCCGAGGGCKRYGAAGTSGGGCATTTCGGGTTCAGTGCMGYSCTTCRCGACTATGCMCGGCTSGGCMGGCTKYTGGCYTGCGATGGSGCCTGGGACGGTCGCCAGCTCATCCCTGCGGATTGGCTCAAAGAGGCCACGACCGTGAGGGCCTTAGATCGGCATCTGGCAACTGGCCAATCGATGCGCCTTGGCTACGGCTACTTGATGTGGCTTCTTCCAGGTGACCGCCGGCAGTTCGCCCTTGTGGGCCAGAACGGGCAACGTCTTTGCGTCGACCCTCAGTCAAAGGTCGTGATGGTGCACACAGCCCTTGAGGATGTGCCGCAAACCTGGGCCCTTTGGTCGACGGTGAGCAGCGCCTTGGGCTGAGCGTTGAACGGCGGCTTTCAGCGTGGCTGTTTCGCCTGTGCGAAGGACAGCAAGGGGTCGGAACTGGCCGACCGCGCTGCGTATCGGAATGCCGTGAAGCAGCCGTCGAAGTGCCTGCTACAGCAGCCGCGCTAGACCCCAAAGCACCGCCAGGTGCGCCGGGTAGTAGATGTAGAACCCAAGGCGGCCGCGAGGCACGTTCAGCTTGACCTGTCCCGCCGCGAAGATGAGCGGCAACGCGGCGAGCGCCCACAGGTTGCGATTGATGACGTACAGGCAGGCGAGGGCGCCGACCCACAGTGCGAGCGTCATCCAGCTCGGCCGGCGACAGTAGGCCCAGGCCAACAGGCAGGCCCCAAGTCCTGGCCACCAGAACTCGACGAGTGCGCCGCCGACGATGAACACCACGCCAGCCAACGCCAGCCGCGCCGGCCCACCGACCTCGATCAGCCAGGCGCAAAGTGTGGCGACCAGAAGCGTCGCCATGATGTTGAAGGGCCACCATCCCCAACCCAGTCCGCCGAGCGCGATGAAGGGAACGGTGGCGATGGCGCTGAACAGAGCCAGCCGGCGCACGGTGCGTAAGTAGGCGCCACTGGCCAGCGCACCAGGCCGAGCGAGGTTGTAGCCCAACACGAAGCCGAACAGCGGCAGGGCCAGACGCCCCGCCGCGAACAGCTCAGGTACCGAGGCATGCAGCAGATGCTTGTTGACGTGATCGAGCGTCATCAACAGCAACGCCAGCCACTTCAGCGCCTCGAGCGTGCCGCTGCTCAGCATCAGTGCCGGGGCTGTGCTGGTCGGCACCCGGACCGGTGCCTTGGCGCCTTCAGCCGCAACCGCCAGCTTCGCGCCAGTATTCATCCCGAGCTTCCATCCTGACAAGCAAGGAGCCGCCGCACACCACCACCGG
>NZ_JBGCUL010000866.1:0-1880 GCF_054177685.1 Pseudomonas sp. P5_A2_2 | reverse complement strand
CCTGGGCACTGAGCGCGATGCTGCCCAAGAGCAGCAGGCCAAGGACGAGGGCAGTATTCATGGCCGTGGCTCAGCGACCGGCCACGGGCATTGTCAGCCACTGCAAGCGCTGGACAATGGCGGCTGCCGGAGCATCGGGACGGATTTTGCTCCAGCGCTTGTTCGCCACGTCACCGACGATCGACTGGGTGGAGTGTTGCTCGGGGGCCGGCACGATCTGGCCGATACGACCCAAGACAAGGTCCATTTGCGCCTTGTCGCCGGTAAGAAAAAACCAGTGGGGCTCATCGACGCCCTGTTTCAAGGTGTAAGCCTTGAGTACCGCCGGGGTGTCCCGCAGCGGATCACTGGTAAGGGAGATAAAGGTGATGCCGCTCATGGCTGATGCTCCATGGCGATGGCGGTGTGCTTGGCGTGGACGTTGCGTTCACCACTGAGCTTCTCGACGGCCCGGGCCAGCTCCGTCGGGTCGGTGAAACCGTAGTAGCGGGTCCAGAAACGGTTGTTGCYGTCCCCCACCAGAATCAGCGGCGAGTGGTTCTCGATGTCACCGCTGTAAGCGCCCAGGCCCATGAGGGTGGCAGTGACCGACTGCGGCGAGCCGGTCAGCCAGCTCCAGCCCGGCCCCTGCTGGAAGGTGCGGGCGTAGTCGTTCAGGCGTTGGGGATCATCACGCTGCGGGTCGATGCTGATCGACACCAGTTGTACCTCGGTGCCGACCCGCGCGCCCAACTGTTTCTGCACCTTGCCCATGATCGAGGACACCACCGGGCAGACCGTGGTGCAGCTGGTGTAGATGAAGCCCATGACCACGATCTTGTTGCTCACCAGGTCTTTTTCCAGGCTGACGACCTTGCCGTCCTGGTCCAGCAGGGTCACGTCGGCAAACTTGATCCGGGCGGTCTCCGGGTTGGCCTTTTTGGCCGCCATGTCGTGCCCGGTGTGCTCGTCCGCCAAGTGAGCCAGCGCCTGGCCGATACCGAAGGCCAACAGGCCGAACGTCAGCAGACTGCGATGCGCGTATCGGTTCATGTCAGCTTCCTCTCAGTGGGTATCGCCGGGAATGACCCGAACACCCGGCGCGACGCCAGACAAGGGTTGACCGGAGGCTTTGTCCGACACTCGAAATTGCACGTCGGCAATGCCGCCCTCACGCAGTACGCCGTCCTTGGCCAGGGGCTTTACATCCAGGGCCACCGAAATCCCGTCACGTTCCAGCGTCCGGGCGCTCCAGGTGTCGGGCAAGGTGATTTCGTTGAGCGCAGTCGGGGGCGCAGTCCGCCATACCCCGAACCCGATCAAGGCCATCCCGAGCATCACCGCGCTGCCAGCGATTGTGGTGGTCCTGTCCATAACAACACTCCTCTCTACCGATCTGTTCCTGTCTTGCCCGACCCTTGTGGAAGCGAGCTTGCTCCCACAGGGGGGTAAGCAAATCAATCAGGGACGGAGCGTGGGATATGCCGATCATGAACTCGGGCCTCATTGCGGGTTATCAGGGAACACCTCTCGACAAGTTGTCCGCAGCAATCCGCATGCCATAAAAAATCACCTTATTAATCAGCTGGATACATTCACGATTTGATAAACGGGGGATATTCCCCACCCGAACCCCCATTTCCTCGCCGGGACCACCACTCCCCACTATTGGGGAAAACCACCCTCTGGGTCTCGATCACAGCGGCGCATCCGCGGACAACCCCTGTAAAAGCCGATAGTGGTTCAGCACGTTGGGCACATAACGCTGGGTTGTGGCGAACGGCGGGATCCTGTTGCCCCGGCTGATCACCGCTTGCGGGCCGGCGTGATAGGCCGCCACGGCGAGGCGGATATCGTTGTCGAACATCGTCATCAGGCTCTTGAGATAGCGGGCGCCGCCC
>NZ_JBGCUL010000865.1:0-1888 GCF_054177685.1 Pseudomonas sp. P5_A2_2 | reverse complement strand
CCTTCGACCCACACACACTTGGCCTTCATCTGCGCGCACAGGGCATTGCCGATGTCATAGTCGAAACCGACGATTTCGCCTTTGTCGGTTTTCGAGGCGAACGGTGGGTAAGCGGCTTCAATGCCAATGCGCAGGGTTTTCTCGGCGGCGAATACAGAACTGCACGCCAACAGGCTCAAGGCCAGACCGGTGATGAGGGGGAACTTCTTCATGTTCGTTTTCTCGCGGTTGTTGTTGGTTTGGCAAGACAGAAGAAAAAGCTGAAACGGGTCGAAACCTTTTTTGTACTTATAATTCCATACTGGACTTTTATGTATAAATCGTCAATGAGGCAAATGCAGCCCGTGCCGGCCGATGGTCGGGTGGTGAATCATCAAGATTTTTAGTGGTGCCAATGACGCCATCGCGAGCAAGCTCGCTCCCACAGTAGATCTGGTTGAACACAAATTTTGTGTACGACACAGAACCCTGTGGGAGCGAGCTTGCTCGCGATGACTGACTCAAGAACGCCGCAGAAACTACTGCTTCCAGCGATCCGCCGCCGCATGATCACTGTCACGCCCCTCAACCCATCGCGGCCCATCACTGGTGTTTTCTTTCTTCCAGAACGGTGCACGGGTTTTCAGGTAATCCATGACAAAGGCGCAGGCGTCGAACGCCGCCTGACGATGGGCACTGGCCGCGCCGACGAAGACAATCGGCTCGCCCGGTTCCAGGGCGCCGATGCGGTGCAACACTTCGAGCTTGAGCAGCGGCCAGCGCTGTTCGGCCTCGGTGGCTATCTTGCCGAGGGCCTTTTCGGTCATGCCCGGATAATGCTCGAGGAACATCCCGGCAACGTCGAGGCCGTCATTGAAATCACGTACGTAGCCGACAAAACTCACCACCGCCCCCACGCCGACATTGGCGTCATGCATGGCGTTGACCTCGGCTCCCGGATCGAATGCTGTGGATTGCACGCGAATGGCCATGGCTCAGCCTCCGGTCACGGTCGGAAAGAACGCCACTTCATCGCCCTCGCTGACCGGCTCGTCGAGCTGGCAGAGGTCTTCGTTGCGGGCGCACATCAGGTTTTGCTCGCTCAACACCTCGGCACCGTCGCGTTGAGCCAACAATGCGCGGACGTCATCAATGGTGGCAAAATCGCCTTGAACCTTCACAGAGTCCAGGCCTAGCGCTTCACGATAACGAGCGAAAAATTTCACGGTAACGTTCATGACTGCTCCGCCTGGAAATGCCCGCTCTTGCCGCCGACCTTCTCCAGCAGACGCACGCTTTCGATGGTCATGCCGCGGTCCACGGCCTTGCACATGTCGTAGATCGTCAGCGCGGCGACACTGGCAGCGGTCAGCGCCTCCATCTCGACGCCGGTCTGCCCGGACAGCTTGCAGCGCGCCACGATGCGCACCGAATCGTCGCCTTCGGCACTGAGCTCGACCTTGACGCCGGTCAGCATCAGCGGATGGCACAGGGGAATCAGATCGCTGGTTTTCTTCGCCGCCTGAATGCCGGCAATGCGCGCCACGGCAAACACATCACCCTTGGGGTGGCCACCGCTGACGATCATCTGCAGGGTTTCGGGCAGCATGCGCACCAGCGCTTGGGCGGTCGCCTCACGGAACGTCACGGCTTTTTCAGTGACGTCGACCATGTTGGCGCGACCTTGGGAATCGAGATGAGTCAGCACGGGATTACTCCTGATCAGGAGCGTCGATTGTAAACCTGCGGGTCAATTTTTCGCACGCTTGATTATCGGCACACCACAAACCAATGTGGGAGCGAGCTTGCTCCGGGCGGCGTTCCGACGATAGTGGCCTGTCATTAACCCGAGATGTCGACTGACACACCGTCATCGCGAGCAAGCTCGCTCCCACAGGTTCTTCATACA
>NZ_JBGCUL010000864.1:0-1893 GCF_054177685.1 Pseudomonas sp. P5_A2_2 | reverse complement strand
GGCCTGGATGTCACCGCTGGCCAGGCGTCCGCGCCAATTGCCCTTGTCCAGCGCACCGTCCAGACCCAGCGCCAGTTTCAGCTTCGGCCCTTGCAGATCGAGGTTCAGCTTCTGGTTCTTGATATCGCCCTGGCCGCTGGCGGTCAGCGTTCCCAGCGAGGTGTCACCGGCCCGGATGCCGCTGCCCTTGAGGTCGATTTTCGCCCTTTGCGCACTGTCCAGGGTGGCGTCCAGGTTCAGGCTTTGCAGGCGATTGTCCTGGAAAGCCAGTTGCGAGCCTTGCAGGTCAAGCTTGCCCTGGGGCGCCTTGAGCGTGCCGGCGACATCCACGCGGCCATTGAGTTGGCCGCGCAGTTGCGGCCAGAGCTGGGCCAGGCGCGGCAACTTGAGATCGATCTGGCCGGCGAGTTTCTGTTGCAGGCTGCCTTTGCCACTGATGCTGTTATCGCCGAGTCGAACTTGCAGGGCATTGAGGTTCCATTGCTCGCCACGGCCATCGGCCTTGGCCTGGATCACCGCCGGTTGCCCGCGCAGTTTGCCTTTGAGGTCCAGGTCGGCATTGAGGCTGAGCGTGTCATTCTTCATTTCGCCCGTGCTGCGCAACGGCCCGGCCAGCGTACCCGGCAGCTCCGCGACCCAGTACGCAGGGTTGATCGCCGACAGGTCCAGCGCGGTGTCCCAGGCAATGCCGTCGGCGAATTGCAGGTTGAGGTGACCTTCGGCCTTACCCTGCCCAGCCTGGAGTTGAATCTGCTGCAGATAGATTTTCGTCAGGTCGCCCGCGAACGGGCTGGCCAGGGTGAAAGCGCCGGCCGGACCGTCCGCCGCGGCGGCGAAATGCCCAAGGTACTTACCGTCGGTGTAGGAGACTTCGCCGGTGAACGTGCGAAGCGCTACTTGCGGTTCGTCGATGAGCGGATAGAGCCTGTGCCATGGGAAGTCCAGCCAGTCGATCTTCGCCTCGGCGCTCAGGCCCTTGCTCCAATCCAGCTGTCCAGTGAGTTTGAGGCTTTGCTTGTCGTTGGCGGTCAGGTCCAGCGCGGCGATCTGCGCGCCCTTGGCGTCGACMTTGCCTTGCAGCACCAGGGCGACTGGCCCTTGCTCGGCGGGCAGCGTGGCTTTGCCGAGCAGCGCGTAGCCGTTCTTCAGGTCGCCAGCGCCGGTGAGCTCCAGCTGATTGAGTTGCAGGGTGTCCGGCAGATCGGTACTCGGCTTGAAGCCATCGGCGGTGATCCGCACCTTGGCCGGCAGGTTTTCCACCAGCGGTTGCAGTTCGCCGCTCAGTTGCCCGTTGAGGTAACCGCTGCTGTCGGCTTTCAAGTTCAGGGTTTTGAGCAGATCGCCGTCGACTTTCAGCGCCAGCGCCAAGGGTTCAGGCGTCGACAACAGGGTCAGTTTGCCTTCGGCACTGAGGGGCCAGTTGCCGGAGGGTTGCAGCAGGCCGGACAGGTTCAGGCTCAGGTCATCGCGCTGCAACGCCGCCGAATCGATCCTCAAACCGGCCGTCGTCCAGTGCGCCGCCAGTTGCAAGCCCTTGAGCTCTTCGCTGCCGTTGAACAACAGGCTGCCGACCTTGATCTCCCCCAGTTCGATGGCCAAGGGTAACTTGAGCTGCGGAAGTGTGATCGGGCCGCTGTCTGACTCTTCGGCACCCGGCGGGAACGTCAGGCTGACCTGATCGGCCTGCAATTGCTCGATGCACAAGGTCATGCGAGTCAGGCACAACGGCGACCAGGCAAAAATCACCTTGCTCAGCTCAACCCGGTTGTTGGCCTGTTGCCACAACACCCGGTCGGCACTCCACTGCCCGCCCAGCCGGCCCTGGAAGTTGTCCAGGGTCAAGCCCGGCACGAAGCCCAATGCCCAGCGGCTGCCCGTCGCCGTGCCCAGCAC
>NZ_JBGCUL010000863.1:0-1897 GCF_054177685.1 Pseudomonas sp. P5_A2_2 | reverse complement strand
AGGTCCTGCTGAAGGATCAACTGAACACCGCCATCGCTGCTCTGGTAGCTGCGATCACTGCGCAGTCCGCTGCCGTAAACGACGTGTCCGCAACTGCGGGCATCACTCAGGCAGGTCTGAACAACGCGCATGCAAAGTTCGGTGATGCCAGCCAATCGATTGTTGCTCAGATCATGCAGGGCACCACCTGGCACAAGCTGGTTGGTCAAGCCATCGGCAATTCCACCAACCTGTTTGTGGCCGGCAACGTTCGCGTGGTCGACATCCTGGGTAAAGTCTCGGTTGTCACTGATGCTCCGGCCTTGATGCAGACTGGCACTCCGAACAAGGAAATCATCCTGGGGCTGGTAAGCGGCGCTGCATTGGTTCACGACAACCGCGACATCATCTCGAACGTTCAAACCGTCAACGGCAAAGAGCGAATCGAAACCACCATCCAAACCGATTACACGTTTGGCCTGGGCCTGAAGGGTTACACCTGGGACACCACCAACGGTGGCAAGTCTCCATCCAACGCGGCGCTGGCCACCGGCACCAACTGGGACAAAACCGCTGCCAGCATCAAGGACACCGCCGGTGTTGCTCTGATCGGTGATGCCTCCAAGTAACCCCTGATGGCGGAGCCGGRCTTCGTGCTCGGCTCGGCGAGGAAACGATCATGAGCAATAAGAACATCTGGTATTTACCTGGGCCATTCCACCAATACCGGGAAGACGTGAAGGCGTTGGCCAAGGAGGTCGGTCTGCGCATCATCGACGCGAACGTGACAGAGGGTCGGGACGACGAAGCCGACAACACTCCCGAAGTAACACTGAAAGAAGTGCCAGCTCCGGCAGCTATGGCTGTTGTTAGCGGCGATCAGAGCGAATTGGAAGAGCTGATCGGCAAGCTGCGGGCCGAGAGCGATACGGTCCGCGCCGTTATTGACGGTCTCGAAGCTGGCGAGATCGTGAAACCGGAATGCGGCGAATTGGCGATCCGTCTCTACGACGCGCTGGACCACATTCGTACCCAGGTGGATGAGCTGGCCACCAGTCGCGATTCTCTTGCTACGGACAACGAGACGCTGCGTGGGGAGATCGAATCTCTGAAGGCTGACGAAGGGCAGGAAGTCGAAGCCCTGAGAGCCAAGCTCGACGCGGCCGGCGTGACGTACCGGGCGAATGCTTCGAAAGAATCCTTGGAAAAGCTCATCGCTGATCTGCCCAAGGCGTGATACTGCGGGTGTTAGCATCACTGATGCCCAATCATTCAAAACTCATTCCAGCGAGATGATTCATGGCTCTCATCGTTGAGGACGGTACCGGCAAGCCAGACGCCGAAAGCTATGCGAGCGCCGAGGATTTGGTCATGTACGCCGGCAAGTTCGGCGTGACCATCCCGGGGGAAGTGCCCGCGCAGGAAGCGCTGTTGCGCCGAGCGGCCTTGGCGATGGATGGCATGAAGTGGAAGGGACGCAAGATGGACAGCGACCAGGCATTGTCCTGGCCGCGCCGGGGTATCGAACTGGATTACGAGTTCAAACCCGAGAACTACCTGCCGGCGCGCATCCAATACGGCCAGATGGCGTTGGCTGCTGAAATCCACACCGACGACATCGATCCGATCGAGAAGCGTAAAGGTGCGGTAACGCTGGAGCGCGTCGAGGGTGCGGTAACTCGCGAATACGCGACGATCCCCAACACCAGCGGCCGACTCTTGCCAGCGGCACCGGATCGCCCGAGCGCCACGCAGTTTGCTGACTATCTACAGAAGCGTGGGCTGTTTGCTGTCCGCGCATAGTGCTAGTTTTGGGGCTCAATAAAAAGGAGCTCAAACATGGCTGACAAATACACCGATGAAGAGCAGCAAGCGTGGGATCACTACTTTTCGGCAGCGCTCCCTCTCGCGAAAGCAG
>NZ_JBGCUL010000862.1:0-1899 GCF_054177685.1 Pseudomonas sp. P5_A2_2 | reverse complement strand
GATTGAGGGCTTGGGCCACGGTGTCGAGGAAGTTGGTTTCTTCGCGGCGGATGTCGATGCCGCCCGCTTTGCTTTCATCGGGACGCAGGGTGAAGGCGACTATCTGGTTCACCACTTCCGGGAAGATCGTGACGAGGTCGCGATCGCAGAAGCTGAACACGGTGTCCAGGTGCATCGCCGCGCGGGATTTCGGCAGGCCGGCGACGATGACTTTCTCGACGGCTTTGTTTTTGAACAGGTTCACCGCCAGTTGCGCAATGGCCTGGCGCGACGAGCGTTCGCCCATGCCGATCAACACCACGCCGTTGCCGATCGGCATCACATCACCGCCCTCAAGGGTGGAGTTGCCATGGTCCTTGTCCGGGTCGCCATACCAGATCTGGAAGTCGGCGCTGGTGAACGCGGGGTGGAATTTGTAGATGGCGGTGGTCAGCAGGGTTTCCTGACGGCGCGCCGGCCAGTACATCGGGTTGAGGGTGACGCCACCGTAGATCCAGCAGGTGGTATCGCGGGTGAACTGGGTGTTGGGCAGCGGCGGCAGGATGAAGCTGGAGTTGCCGAGGAAGTCGCGGAACATCTCGATGGCCTTGCCACCGAAACTGGTCGGCAGATCATCGCCCGATACGCCGCCGATCAGGAACTCGGCGATCTTGCGCGGCTGCAGGCTGCGCAGCCACGAGGCGGTTTCGTTGATCAGGCCCAGGCCCACCGAGTTGGCGGTGATCTTGCGTTCCAGGATCCAGTCCAGGGCTTCGGGGATGGCGACGATGTCCGTCAGCAGGTTGTGCATTTCCAGCACATCGATGTTGCGTTCGCGCATCTTGGTGACGAAGTCGAAGTGGTCGCGTTTGGCCTGGGCCACCCACAGCACATCGTCGAACAGCAGTTCATCACAGTTGTTCGGGGTCAGCCGCTGATGGGCCAGGCCTGGGGAGCAAACCATGACTTTGCGCAGTTTGCCGGCTTCGGAATGGACGCCGTACTTAACTTTTTCCGTGGTCATTACAGTGATCCTCCAGATGTCAAAACAGTGCTTCCAGAAACAGAAGCTAAAGAGTCAGGAAGCCGTCATAGAGACCGTAGGCCGCCACCGCGGCGCCCACGACCACCGCAGCGAAAATCAGCTTCTCGACGTTGGTGAAAACCGGTTTGTTGATTTCCAGCTTGGCCTTGGCGAACAGGATCACACCGGGGGCGTAAAGCAGGGCGGACAGCAGCAGGTACTTGATGCCGCCGGCGTACAGCAGCCAGATCGCGTAGACCAGGGCCACCGCGCCGATGATGAGATCCTTCTGCCGTTCGCCCGCCGCGCCTTCGTAGCTTTCGCCACGCACCGCCAACAGCAACGCGTAGGCCGCCGACCACAGGTACGGCACCAGGATCATCGAGGTGGCGAGGTAGATCAGCGACAGGTAAGTGCTGGCGGAGAACAGCGTGATGATCAGGAAAACCTGGACCATGGCGTTGGTCAGCCACAGGGCGTTGACCGGTACATGGTTGGCGTTTTCGCGGCGCAAAAACGCCGGCATGGTGTGGTCCCTGGCGGCGGCGAACATGATCTCCGCGCACAGCAGCACCCACGACAGCAACGCCCCCAGCAACGAGATGATCAAACCGACACTGATCAGCACCGCGCCCCAGTGACCGACCACGTGTTCCAGCACGGCGGCCATCGACGGGTTCTGCAGTTTGGCCAGCTCTGGCTGGGTCATGATCCCTAGCGACAGCACATTCACCAGGACCAAAAACAGCAGCACGGTGACGAAGCCGATCACGGTGGCCTTACCCACATCGCTGCGTTTTTCCGCCCGGGCCGAAAAGATGCTCGCGCCTTCGATGCCGATGAACACCCACACGGTGACCAGCATCATTTTGCGCACCTGGTCCATCACGCTGCCC
>NZ_JBGCUL010000861.1:0-1908 GCF_054177685.1 Pseudomonas sp. P5_A2_2 | reverse complement strand
TCCCAGTACGGCGGACGGCGGATGTAGGTGCTCATTTCACGCCAGTCGTACAGCGGCGCGACTTTCGGGCCGGTGTCTTCGTGGATGGCGAACATCGGAATGTAGACCTGGCGGAACTGCTCCGGCTTCACCGACGTCTTGACCACGGCGTCGATTTCTTCATCGCTCGGCCAGATGTCTTTCAGGCGGATTTCCTTGCCATCCACCACGCCCAGCACATCTTTTTCGATGTCGAAACGGATGGTACCGGCAATCGCATACGCAACCACCAATGGCGGCGACGCGAGGAACGCTTGCTTGGCGTACGGGTGAATCCGCCCGTCGAAGTTACGGTTGCCGGACAACACCGCAGTGGCATACAGGTCACGGTCGATGATCTCTTGCTGGATCACCGGGTCCAGTGCGCCGGACATGCCGTTGCAGGTGGTGCAGGCGAAGGCCACGACGCCGAAACCGAGTTGCTCCAGCTCATCGGTCAAACCGGCTTCATCGAGGTACAGCGCCACGGTTTTCGAGCCCGGCGCCAGGGACGACTTGACCCACGGCTTGCGGGTCAGGCCAAGCTTGTTGGCGTTGCGCRCCAGCAGGCCGGCGGCAATCACGTTGCGCGGGTTGCTGGTGTTGGTGCAGCTGGTGATGGCGGCAATGATCACCGCGCCGTCCGGCATTTGACCCGGCACATCGTCCCATTGGCCGGAGATGCCTTTGGCTGCCAGATCCGAAACCGCGACACGGGCGTGCGGGTTACTCGGGCCGGCCATGTTGCGCACCACCGAAGACAGGTCGAAGGTCAGGCCGCGCTCGTATTGCGCACCTTTGAGGCTGTCTGCCCACAGACCGGTTGTCTTGGCATAGTTCTCGACCAGTTGCACCTGTTCGTCTTCACGCCCGGTGAGCTTGAGGTAGTCGATGGTCTGCTGGTCGATGTAGAACATCGCTGCGGTGGCGCCGTATTCCGGGGCCATGTTGGAGATGGTTGCGCGGTCGCCAAGGGTCAGCTTTGATGCGCCTTCGCCGAAGAACTCCAGCCACGCGCCAACGACTTTTTGCTTGCGCAGGAACTCGGTCAGCGCCAGCACCATGTCGGTGGCGGTAATGCCCGGTTGCAGCTTGCCAGTCAGTTCGACGCCAACGCTTTCCGGCAGACGCATCCACGATGCGCGGCCGAGCATCACGCTTTCGGCTTCAAGACCACCGACACCAATGGCGATCACGCCCAACGCATCGACGTGCGGGGTGTGGCTGTCGGTGCCGACGCAGGTATCAGGGAAGGCCACGCCGTCACGTACCTGGATCACCGGAGACATTTTCTCCAGGTTGATCTGGTGCATGATGCCGTTGCCCGGCGGGATCACGTCGACGTTCTTGAAGGCCTTCTTGGTCCAGTTGATGAAGTGGAAACGGTCTTCGTTGCGACGGTCTTCGATGGCGCGGTTCTTCTCGAACGCCTGCGGATCGAAACCACCGCGCTCGACGGCCAGGGAGTGGTCGACGATCAGTTGCGTCGGCACTACCGGGTTGACTTGCGCAGGGTCACCGCCTTGCAGGGCGATGGCGTCACGCAGGCCGGCGAGGTCGACCAGCGCGGTCTGGCCGAGAATGTCGTGGCACACCACCCGGGCCGGGAACCACGGGAAGTCGAGGTCGCGCTTGCGCTCGATAAATTGTTTCAGGGATTCGGTGAGCGTGGCCGGGTCGCAGCGACGCACAAGGTTTTCCGCCAGCACGCGGGAAGTGTACGGCAGGGTGTCGTAGGCGCCAGGCTGGATCGCCTCGACCGCTGCGCGGACATCGAAGTAATCCAGGTGGCTGCCAGGCAGCGGTTTACGGAATTCAGTGTTCATCGTCAGGACTCGGTCACGGTAGTTACAAAAGGTGGGGCCTGGCACCAGACTTGAAGTTCAGACC
>NZ_JBGCUL010000860.1:0-1911 GCF_054177685.1 Pseudomonas sp. P5_A2_2 | reverse complement strand
GCATAACCACGCGTGCGGCTGCAGCAAATGCTGGAAACCACAAAACGCGATATTCGCCGTCATCGCCGTGGTGCCTCGAGATAAGGTCAGCGTCATTGCCCACGGCGAAAAACTGGCGATTGTCGACGAATCCGCCACCATCCAGCGCCACGCCTGCAAGCAGTGTCACGCCCATCTCTTTGGGCGCATCGAGAACAAGGACCATGCGTTTTATGGCCTGGACTTCGTCCACACCGAGCTTTCGCCACAGCGCGGATGGGCCGCGCCGGGATTCGCGGCGTTCGTGTCCTCCATCATCGAAACCGGCACACCTCCAGCGCAAATGAAGGCTATCCGCGAGCGCTTGCGCTCGATCGGCCTGGAACCCTATGACTGCCTGTCCCCGGACTTGATGGACGCACTGGCGACTCATGTCGCCAAACAGAAAGGCCTGCTCCCCGCCGCCTGATTGATCGGTTGCCGCGGTTTCTTTTCCGGACCGCGGCTCCGATTCACCTTTGATGTTGTGCGTCCCACATAAGAGACGGTTAAATCCCGAACCTTTCGAAGTGGTCATGGTGCTGCTGGGCCGGTCTCTATTCGACGAGGCAACGCAGGACATCTGTTCGTTCAAGGCGTTACGGCGCTTATTGCGCGAAACACAACTGAGCGTGATCACTGTCGCCAATGAAGTCGGCTACTCCAACCCCAGCCACTTCGCCCCTGTATTTCGCAAGCACACCGGCCTTTCCCCAAGCGACTACCGGCGCCAGCGTCAGGGCTCTGCCGGCCGCAGATAGGGCTCGATAAAGCCGCAGCCAAGGATCTCGTTCAGGCGTTGCGCATCGTTCATTCGGCGAAACAGTCCAATAGTCTTCCACGGCGCATGACCATCGACATTGGGCGCTCCCAATCCGGCCAACAGGTCGGCGATCAGTATTGATCGGGTCTCGAAAGAGATGCGTGTCAGCCCGGTGCTATTGCCGACGCCAGCATGGGCATGAGCCCCGGAAAAGGCGATCAGGCTCCCCGGAGCGATATCGACGGCAATCCCCTCCTGCGGGCCGATCGCTTCCAGCAGATGCGCAATGGCTTCGTCGGCATCCACGGCATTGCGGCCGTCTCGATGGGATCGCTGCAAAATGGCGCGCATATCGAAATCTGCGCTCGAATTACCCAGCGGTCGCTGCCAGAGGCCTGGATACAAGGCGATGGTACGCCCTGCCGAGATGGGATAGATGGGCGCCCACCAGTTGGTCTGCGCATAGATATTCGACCCCCAGGTATCGCGGTGAAACGCGATGGTGGCCGTCGTGCGGGCACGCGGCGTCGACTGCCCTGGCTCGCAATGCGGCTGAAAACGCAAATGCAGGCGATCGCACGCCAGGGTATCGGGGGCGATGCCAAGGCTTTGCACGACGTCCTGCCAGCGCTGCTGGACCTCAGCCGAGCCTGCGAAGTCGTTCTGGATTTTCGCAAAACGCTCAGTCTGCTCAGGGTGGCTCAAATGGCGATGGATCTGTTGCGGCGACCAGGGATGCAGCGCGTCTTCGAGGAACGCACGCGTATATTCCACCAGCGCCGTCATGGGCTGCAGGTCAGTGAAGCGAATGATCTCGCCAGCATAGATACGGTCATGCAATTGGCGAGCGGTGCTCGGTATGGCAAGCGAGCTGTACATGACTGGAAGTCCCCTGAAGGTGCGCCCCTGACTTTAGATCCACGCCGATTGTGGCGAAAGTGGCAGGTGGGGCGAAAAAGCGCGGATCAGGCCCTGGGGACATGAGCAACAGGCGGCTGAAGAAACGGGTAGCGTCCCCGAATCCGGCGTCGTGTAACAGTTTTTGAACCGCCGCCTCAGAATGTGGAGGGTCAGCGCCTTGAAGGATTTCCCCCCGCTTGACCTTCACTTCATCCGGGCTGGCTCCATGC
>NZ_JBGCUL010000859.1:0-1911 GCF_054177685.1 Pseudomonas sp. P5_A2_2 | reverse complement strand
GACCTGGGTCACAGGCCGGACCGGCTCGAACGACGGCTGCGCACTCAGAAACGGGTGCAAGGCTTCCAATTGACGTGCCTTGGCTTCGGCGCCCCACAGGTTGTAGCAGTCGCGCGCGACACGCAGATGGTGGGTGGCACCCGACACCAGCCCGTTGGGTAGGCAAATATCGGCCAATTGTTCATGGGCCAGCGCCTGCTCATGGATGAAACCGGCCGCCGCCGCAGCGATCTGCGACTGATCGAAACAACGGATGGCTACCAGTTCCTGACCGCGCAAACGGGCGATGACGCCCTCGATCAGCAGCAATTTGTTGCGGAAGGTTGTCGGGTTGAGTTCGACCCACGGCAGGAACCGCAGGCGTTGCCGCTCGAGCTTTTCCAGTTTTTCCGCCACCTCGCCCGGCGCTTGCGCACTGCCCAGCGCCAGGCTGTAGAACAGGTAGTAATCGGCGAGATTGATATGCGCCGGAATGGACCAGGCCAGCTCGGCGGCTTCTTCGAAACGTCGCAATGCGTAAGGGATATCGCCGAAATAAAACGCCGACATGCCTGAATACAGCCACGACCAGAACAGCGTCGGCTGCGACACACGGGTACGGTCGATGGGGCCGAAACGGTCATGTTCGATGCCATCCAGTTCGGCCAACGGCCGATGCAGGCGCCCGTCGCGCAGATCGGTGGCGAATGCCTGTTGCGCCAGCAGGATGCGCTCGATATCGATGTAATGAAATTGCCGCACCCACGCCAACCCATGCTCCAGTTCGTTCAACACCCCTTGCAAGGGTTCGCCCATGAACAGCAGGTCGGAGCCGATGTGGTTGCAGGCGTAACAGGACATGCCCAGGTCGCCGCCGGCCTGGCCGCACTCGAATGCGGCGAACGCCTTCTGTCGAGCGTACGCCATCGGTCGGGTCCACGGGCTGACCTGATCGAGCGCCACCAGCGTGCCTGTGCGCCCTGCTTCGTAGCCGTGCTTGTCGGTGAGTTCAAGCGCCACTTCGGCGAAAGCCTGCCCGTCCACATATTCGCCATAGCGTTCGGCAATCATCACGCCAAACCAGGCAAAACCGTAACCGCTGCTTGGCGTGGTGCCATGCAGCAGTGTGAGTTCGACCATTTTCGCCAAATGCAGAAAACGAATGTCGTCGTCGACGAAAAACGAAGAAATCAACGTACTGAGCAACTCCATGGCCGCTTCGACAGACGGGTCATCGGCCTTGGGCAAATGCACCAGATCGGCGATGCGGCGTGCGCCGACAAACTCACGAACCTGGGTAAATGCCAGGGTCAAATCGTTCTGTGAGGGCCTGCGCTGCAGGGGAATATCCAGCAGGGCCAGACCGTTCAACGCCTCGGTGATCGCCCCCTCGTAATCGGAGTGCAGCGTGCGCAAGGTGGCCCGTAACCGATAGGTCTTCGCGCGGTCGAGCACTGTGGTGGCCTGGGTCAGGCAATCGTCGAGGCGGCGCTGGGCGCCTTCCAGATCGGCCAGGAGCATGTCGCATTCGGCAGCCAGCCATTGGGTGGCAAACGTCTGGCTGTAGAGGCTCGACCAACCTGTCTGGCCGAGCAGACTCTCGGCCGTGCGAAGATAGCCCACGRCCTGCTCGACAGCAGCGGTGTCGCGGGCGCGTTCGGCGGCTTCGACCAACAGCTCGACGAACGCGGCGCGGCGATGCGCCTCCAGTTCATCGGCGTCAATGCGCTGGACCTGACTGGCGACTTCGAACACACGTTCATGGATCTGCTCGCCCCAATGATCAAGCATGGCGCCAGCGATACGCGCATGCTCGGCCGCCCGTCCCACTGGCGCCGCCAGCTGACAGGCCGCCTCAAGCACACGGTCATGGGGAAACACCAGTTGCTCGCGCTCACGCAACAGAAAACCTGCATCGACCAGGCTTTGCAC
>NZ_JBGCUL010000858.1:0-1911 GCF_054177685.1 Pseudomonas sp. P5_A2_2 | reverse complement strand
CACCTGGCTTGCCTGGTGGCATGCCGCCGAACAGGCCGAAGAGGTTCTGAGTGTTCAGGTAGAGGGCTTTTGACTGGTCGACATACTGGCGCATCAAATCCTGCATGACCGGTGCTTGCTTGCTGGTGCATGAACTCGCTCCTTCAGATGACTGAGCGCCGGTCTGGGACTGGATGTCGATGACCGTCTGGATGCTTTTATCCAGGTAGCTGCCGAGGACGCTCTGGTAGGGACCGTAGAACTGGATAATCCCCATGAGCATCTCGCTGGAGAATATCGGCTCACCGCCACTTTCGGCTTCCAGAATGACCTGCAGCAAAATACTTCGGGTCAGATCCTCGCCAGTCTTGGCGTCGACCACCTCGAACGGGATTCTATCGACGACCAATTGGCGAATATCCGCAAGGGTCAAATGACTGCTGGTGTGCGTGTCATACAGACGGCGATTCGGGTACTTCTTGATCAGACGGGTGGTGTTCCGACTGTTATCTGTCATGCGGGGCTACTCACGGCAAGCCTGATTTGCAGGCATCTTATCCTACTCTGATCACTGCCACTCCAATGCGTCGCCTCACGCGGCACGCGCTGGGTGGTCAGCGTAAGAGCTTTCTTCATCTTTTGAGTGCTGAGCTTGCGAGGCTGGCCACTTCGAGGCAGGGTCGTTCAATCCCTCAAGACCCGCCTCCGGATAGCGCTTTCGCCATTTGAACACCACAGGTTCCGGGATCTGGGCTGATTGCTGATGTCTCTGGGCGTTAATCCAACACTCTGTGCACCTGCTCCTGAGTTGGCTAAGTAACGCTGAGCAAACAGGGCGCGCTTCTGTGATCGCCACATAGGTTAGCGTGGGGGGAGGGACCAGCTAAAAACGCAGCAAGCGTAACGCTTTACGCAACTCTAGGAAATTGCCTACAACCCCGGCGAGAGTCACCCCGATATCCTGCCTACCGTGCAAAACAAACCCTTCCACACGAAAACGCCGCTTTCCTGTTCTGGATAAGCGGCGTTTTTTAAAGCGCGCGTTAGAGGCTTCTCCCACGCATCAGCGATGTCATTCGCGGTTGCTAAACCCTGCACGGTATCATGATATAATACCATGAATAATAAACAGCTCAGCACCCTCAAAGCCGTATTTTCAAGACCAGCCCCAGCAAACATGGAGTGGTCCCGCATCGAATCCTTGTTCGGCGCTGCAGGGGCCAGAACCATCGAAGGCAATGGTTCACGAGTACGTTTTGAACTGAATGGTGTGGTGGCCACTTTTCACCGGCCCCACCCCGACAAAGAAGCCAAGCCCTACCAGGTGCGTGACGCCCGGGCTTTCCTTGAACAAGCAGGAGTTACCCCGTGAGCGTAATGACCTACAACGGCTACTCAGCCCGGATCGAGTACAGCGACGAAGACGGCCTGTTCGTCGGCCACATTGCGGGCATCAAGGATGTTGTCGGGTTTCACGGTGAGTCAGTCAAAGAACTTCGCAGCGCATTCGAAGAGGCCGTCACCGATTATCTGGAGACTTGCGCCAAACTCGGCCGCACCCCACAGAAACCCTATTCAGGCCATCTCAGTCTGCGCCTGGCCCCAGCCCTTCACGCTACGGTTGCTGTGAAAGCTCAGTTAGCCCACAAAAGTATCAATCAGTGGGTCGCTGATGTTCTTGATCGCGAGGCCCATGCTTAAGCAGTGAACAAGCCGATCCGGCTGGATGGCCGGTTTGCCACCCCCCCGCTGATCGCACTGTGCGTTTTGAAGACTGCAGCTATTTCCAGTTCCCGGCAATGCGCTGGCTGAATTTCTGAACAGGAAGGAACACCCATGATCACCACCACAACCCACTCCATTGAAGGCCGGCAAATTACCGCCTACCTGGACATCGTCAGCGCCGAGTCGGTGCAAGGGATCAACGTACGT
>NZ_JBGCUL010000028.1:0-20014 GCF_054177685.1 Pseudomonas sp. P5_A2_2 | reverse complement strand
ACATTGGGTTGGTGATCAACCTGTAGGAGCTGCCGAAGGCTGCGATCTTTTGACCTTTAAAACAGCAGGCTCAGTTCCAGCCAGCCCGATCCATCATACGAATCGCCTCAGCCTGGCGCTTGCCGGCAATTTCCACCGGCAAGGTATCGGCAATGAACTTGCCCCAGGCCGCCACTTCCTCAGAAGGTGCAACCACCGGGTTCGCCGGGAACTCCTGGTTCACGTCGGCAAAGATTTTCTGCGCTTCAGGGGTGGTCATCCACTCCACCAGGGCCTTGGCCGCTTCCGGGTGCGGCGCGTGTCGGGTCAGGCCGATACCCGACAGGTTGACGTGTACGCCACGGTCAGCCTGGTTCGGCCAGAACAGTTTCACCGGCAGGTCTGGCTTCTGCTTGTGCAGGCGGCCGTAGTAGTAGGTGTTGACGATACCGACGTCGCACTGGCCGGCGTTGATCGCCTCCAGCACGGCGGTGTCGTCGGAGAACACGTCAGTGGACAGGTTCTTGACCCAGCCCTTGAGGATCTCCTCGGTCTTCTCGGCGCCGTGCACTTCGATCATGGTCGCGGTCAGGGACTGGTTGTAGACCTTCTTCGCCGTGCGCAGGCACAGGCGGCCTTCCCATTGCTTGTCGGCCAGCGCTTCGTAGGTGGTCAGTTCGCCCGGCTTCACCCGGTCAGTGGAGTAGGCGATGGTCCGCGCCCGCAGGCTCAGGCCAGTCCAGGCATGAGAGGCAGCCCGGTATTGCAGCGGAATGTTGGCGTCGATGGTTTTCGAGGTGAACGGCTGGAGGATGCCCATCTGCTCGGCTTGCCAGAGGTTGCCAGCATCGACGGTGAGCAGCAGGTCGGCMGGCGTATTCGCGCCCTCGGCCTTGAGCCGCTGCATCAGCGGTGCCTCTTTGTCGGTGATGAACTTCACCTGCACGCCGGTCTTGGCGGTGTAGGCATCGAATACTGGCTTGATCAGCTCGTCGATACGCGAGGAGTAGACCACCACCTCGTCAGCGGCCTGGGCGGCGGTGCTGCCGATCAGGGTCAGGGCCAGTGCGGTCAGTAGACGCTTTGGTGCCAACATGGGAGCGGTCCCTCGGTTGAAAATGAGGGCAAATGATAAGGACTCACATTTAGCTTCTCAATCGAAGCTGGCTGTGGAGGAGTTACCAGATGTTGCTTGAGCTGGAATATGAGGTGCCTGAGCTGCCGCCATCACGAGCAAGCTCGCTCCCACAGGGTTCTCCAGCGCTCACACAAATTGCATTAACACCTGAATTCCTGTGGGAGCGAGCTTGCTCGCGATGGGGCCATAAGCCACAGCGAAAATCTCAGGGCTTGGCAAGCGCCGGCAAATCCCCGGTCAACCCCAGCGCTTCACGCACGAACAAGGCCTTGGCTTCCGGCATCTTCTCAACCATTTTCAATCCGGTATTACGCAACCAGCGCACCGGCAACGGATCGGCCTGGAACAAGCGCTCGAAGCCTTCCATCGCCGCCATCAGTGCCAGGTTGTGAGGCATGCGCCGACGCTCGTAACGACTGAGGACTTTCACATCTGCCAGACGTTCGCCACGTGTTACCGCTTGCAGCAACACTTCGGCCAGCACGGCGGCATCGAGGAATCCGAGATTCACCCCCTGCCCGGCCAACGGGTGAATGGTGTGGGCCGCGTCGCCGATCAACGCCAGGCCTTGCGCCACATAACGCTTGGCATGTCGCTGGCGCAGGGGCACACACAGGCGCGGGTCGGCGCTCAGTACTTCGCCGAGTCGACCTTCAAAGGCGCGCTCCAGCTCCTTGCAGAAACTCTGGTCATCCATCGCCATCAGGCGTTCGGCCTCGCCAGGTGTGGTCGACCAGACGATCGAACACCAATCCTGTTGGCCATCGCGCTCAAGGGGCAGAAACGCCAACGGACCGTTATCGGTGAAGCGCTGCCAGGCCGTCATCTGATGCGGTTTGGCGCAACGCACGCTGGTGACGATGGCATGGTGCAAATAATCCCATTCGCGGGTTGCGACCCCCGCCAGGCGCCGCACCGCTGAGTTGGCGCCATCCGCTGCGATCACCAGTGGAGCGCGCAGGGTGCGGCCATCGGCCAGGGTCAGCAGCCAGTCATCGCCGGAGTGGCGCATCTGTTCCAGTCGCGCATTGGCCAGCAACCCCAGGTCGCAGTCGTGCAGGCGGTCAAGCAAGGCATCCTGGACCACGCGGTTTTCGACGATATGCCCCAACACTTCGGCATGCACGCTGGCCGCCGAAAAATGGATTTGCCCGGTGCCGCTGCCATCCCAGACCTGCATGTCGGTGTAGGGGCTGCTGCGCCGCCCGGCGATGCCATCCCAGACACCCAGGCGTTCGAGAATCCGCTGGCTGGCGGCCGACAGGGCGCTCACCCGCGGTTCAAACGCGGCCTGAGCGTTGAAGGGTTTGACACTCATGGGGCTGCCGTCCAGCAGCAGGACTTCCAGCCCGCTGTTCTGCAACGCCAGCGCCAAGGCGCTGCCGACCATTCCGGCCCCGACAATCAGCAGATCTGCGCGCATTTCCATGCTTTAAGCCTGTCTCTCTTGCGGCTTGAGCCGCACGTAAAGGGTTTTCCCGACCCGCGCCACCAGGTGGCCGGCGTCGTCATGAATGTCGACCTGCAATTGCGGCAGGTATTTTTATCAATCGCGCCTTGCCGAACCGGCGGATCGACCCGTTACGCATCCGGTCGCGTACCCAGACCCATCGCCTGTCGGGCAAACCAGCGTTTGGCCGGTGGCAACAGATCGAGGCCGAGCAGTCCGATGTTGCGCCCCAGGGATACCAGCGGCTGAGTACTGCCGAACAGGCGCGTGACCTGATCGGAGAAGCCTACGGTGAGATTTTGATCCAGACGCTGACGCTCGCGATAAGCCTGCAACGTGGCGAAGTCGCCCAGCGGTTTGTCGCTGGCGAGCAGTGCTGCGGCCAAGGCATCGGCATCGCGCAGGGACAGGTTGAACCCCTGGCCGGCAATCGGATGCAGGCTGTGCGCCGCATTGCCGAGCACCGCCAGGTGCGGACGCACCTGTTCTTCGGCTTCGACCAGCGTCAGCGGATACAAGTGCCGTGCACCGACCTGCTTCAACGTGCCGAGGCGATAACCGAATACGCCCTGCAATTCACTGAGGAAACTGCGCTCATCAAGGGCCGCCAGGCGTTGCGCGTCCATGCCCAGGCGGGTCCAGACCAGTGCGCAGCGATTATCCGGAAGCGGCAGCAACGCCATCGGGCCTTCGTCGGTGAAACGCTCGAAAGCCATGCCGTTGTGGGCTTCGCTCGGGGTGATGTTGGCGATCAGCGCGCTCTGGTTGTACGGACGCTTGCGGATGCCGATCCCCAATTGCTCGCGCAGGCCGGAGCGGCCACCATCGGCGAGCACTGCGAGGTCGCATTCCAGGGTGGTTTCATCATTGAGGGTCAGGCGATAGCCATCGGTCAGCGGCTCCATGCGGGTGACTTCCGCCGGGCAGCGCCAACTGATCACGTCCTTGTCCAGGCCTTGCCACAGGCATTGGCCGAGCCAGGCGTTTTCAACGACATAACCCAGTGCTGGAACGCCCTCTTCCATCGCCGACAACCGCGCCGTCGAGAAACGCCCACGGTCGGAAACATGAATCTGCTTGATCGGTTCGGCGCGGCGGGAGACTTCCTGCCAGACGCCCAGCCGTTGATAAATTTGCCGGGAACCGAAGGACAACGCCGAAGAACGGGCGTCGTAACTCGGTTGATACGTGTCGCCGGGGGCGAACGGTTCGATCAGCACGATCTTCCAGCCCCGGGCCTTGGCTCCAGCTTGCAGGGCCAGCGCCAGACTCGCACCGACCAGCCCGCCACCGATGATTGCCAGATTGACTCGACTCATGCCGCTTGTGTCCGCGCGGCGGCCATCAGGGCCTCGATCTCGGCGACGGTTTTCGGCACGCCGTTCGTCAATATTTCACAGCCGGTTTTGGTGACCACTACGTCGTCCTCGATGCGCACGCCAATGCCGCGCCATTTCTTCGCCACGCTCTGGTTGTCCGCAGCGATATAGATCCCCGGCTCCACGGTCAGCGCCATGCCGACTTCCAGCACGCGCCATTCGCCGCCGACCTTGTATTCGCCGACGTCATGTACATCCAGGCCCAGCCAGTGACCGGCGCGGTGCATGTAAAACGCTTTGTAGGCTTCGCTGGCGATCAGTTCGCCAACATCGCCCTGAAGCAGCCCCAGCTTGACCAGCCCGGCCGTTATGACCCGGACCGTCGCTTCGTGAGCCTGGTTCCAGTGTTTGTTCGGGGCGATTTCGGCAAAGGCAGCCTCCTGTGAGGCCAGCACCAATTCGTAAATCGCTTTCTGTTCCGCTGAATACTTGCCGCTGACCGGAAAGGTCCGGGTGATGTCGCTGGCGTAACAATCGATCTCGCAACCGGCATCGATCAGCACCAGATCACCGTCCTTGAGCACCGCGTCATTCTGCTGGTAATGCAGGATGCAGCTGTTGCGCCCCGCCGCGACGATCGACCCGTAGGCCGGCATCTTCGCCCCGCCCTTGCGGAATTCGTAATCGAGCTCGGCTTCCAGGCTGAATTCGTGCAACCCGGCGCGACAGGCCTGCATTGCCCGTACGTGCGCCCGGGCGGAAATCCGCGCCGCCTCGCGCATCACTTTTACTTCTGCCGCCGATTTATACAGGCGCATGTCGTGCAGCAGATGATCCAGGGCAACGAATTCGTTCGGCGGCTGGGCACCAAGGTTGGCCTTGGAGCGGATCACGTTGATCCACTCCATCAGGTGGCGGTCGAATTCGGGATTGCTGCCCATGGCCGAATACACCCGGTCACGGCCTTCGATCAGGCCCGGCAGGATGTCGTCGATATCGGTGATGGGAAAGGCGTCGTCGGCGCCGAAGTCGCGAATCGCGCCTTCCTGCCCGGCACGCAGACCATCCCACAGCTCGCGCTCGGCGTTACGTTCGCGGCAGAACAGGATGTATTCGCCATGCACACGCCCCGGCATCAACACCAGCACGGCCTGGGGCTCGGGAAAACCGCTGAGGTACTGAAAGTCGCTGTCCTGACGGTAAACGTGCTCGACGTCGCGGTTACGAATGGCCACCGCGGCGGCGGGCAGGATGGCGATGCTGTTGGGTTCCATCTGCGCCATCAGGGCCTTGCGGCGACGGCTGTATTCCGATTTCGGGATGTGGATCATGGGCAGATGGCGTTCCCTGGCAAACGATTAGTGCAGAGACGGCTTGGCGGCGGCCGACACGTCTTTTTTGGTCTCGGAGAACAGCAGCAGCGGTGCGACGCGCAGGTATTCCATGACTTCCATGTAGTCGCTCTCGCCGTCTTCGGACTCTTCCAGGGCATCCTGCACCTGGGAAATGGCCGCGAGGTCCTGCAACACTTCGGTGGCCTCGGTGCTCAGCATGCTGCTGTCACGGCAATTCAGGCCGAAACCGCTGAGGAAGCCCTGGCACCACTGGCCCAGTGCGACGGCACGCTCGGTGAGCGGGGCGTCGTCGGTCGGCAACAGCAGAACGACGGTCACGTCATCGCCGGTGAGCTCGCCCTTGACCATCTCTTGCAGGCCGATCAGGGCGTTGCGAACGTTGTCCTGCGGCTCGCTTTCGAGCAGTTCGGCGGCGTCGATCAGCCAGCCTTCGGCGTCGAAACCGGCGCCGGCGCAGCTGCGACCGAGCAACAGGCCATGCAGTTCGGCAGGCGAGACGTTGTGACCGCTGGAAGTCAGCAGGGTGGCGAAGCCTTGGTACGGGGAATTCTGAATGGTCATGGGCAGCTAGGCGCCAGACGGCGCTATGTCTAGAATGAAGGCCTTGTATCCTACATCGACTACCCCTGTAGGAGCGAGCTTGCTCGCGATGAACCCGAGAACACCACGGGGTGTCAGGGACCCGGCGTTAACGTTGGCGACCATCGCGAGCAAGCTCGCTCCTACAAGTCCAACACCCATCAGACAGTGAAGACAATGGAAGACACCGACCTGCAAGCGCTGATGGCCAGACTCGAGCTGCTGATTACACGAGTCGAGCAACTTAAGAGTCAAAACGGACTCTTACTAGCTCAGGAAAAGACCTGGCGCGAGGAACGCGCGCACCTCATTGAAAAAAACGAAATCGCCCGGCGTAAGGTCGAATCGATGATTTCGCGCCTCAAGGCCCTGGAGCAAGACTCATGAGTTCAAGCAATAGCGTCACCGTGCAGATCCTCGACAAAGAGTATTCGATCATCTGCCCTCAGGAAGAGCGCAGTAATCTGGTCAGCGCTGCCCGTTATCTGGACGGCAAGATGCGCGAGATCCGCAGCAGCGGCAAAGTCATCGGCGCCGACCGTATCGCCGTGATGGCAGCGCTGAACATCACCCACGACCTGCTACACAAGGAAGAACGCCCGGATATCCAGGCCAGCGGTTCGACCCGCGAACAGGTGCGTGACCTGCTCGATCGTGTCGATCTGGTGCTCGCCACCGATCCGGACGTCACCAAGGGCTGATTCGCGCCGCCGCTTGCGGTATAATCCCCTCACTCCCTGGGGTGCTTGCCAGTTGGCGATGTCCCTGAGCCGATTTGCTATACCCTGGAGGTTGCACGTTGGGCTGGTGTGCATGTCCGCTAGACGGAAAGCCTTAAAGCCTACTGCATCTTCCACCTTGAACTTTCGGGTTCAAGGGCTAAGTCGACAGCGGCACATTCGGGGAGCCTGATTTCCAGTCCAATGYCGGTTTTGATACCGGCATTGGCGTTTTTACGGGTACGCTTCACGTATCCGCACTGTTGAAGCCCGAATACATGACCGAACCTGCGCTGCTCCCCCGCCCGCAACTTCGACGCATGCTGCGCAAGGCCCGCCGCGCACTGACCCCCAGCCAGCAGCGCCAGGCCGCTCGCGGGCTGTACAGGCAATTGGCCCAGCAACCGCTGTTCCGCCGCGCCAGACACATCTCGCTCTACTTGCCGACCGACGGTGAAATCGATCCACGCCTGTTGCTGCGTGCCGCACAGCGCCGGGGCAAGGCCACCTATCTGCCGGTCCTGAGCGCCTGGCCGCGAACCAAAATGGTGTTCCAGCGCATCCGACCCGGGGAAAAGCTCAAACCCAACCGCTTCCGCATTCTCGAACCACGGGCCAACCTCGCCCGGCAACGCAAGATCTGGGCGCTGGACCTGGTGTTGTTGCCCTTGGTGGGGTTTGACGATGTCGGCGGACGCTTGGGGATGGGCGGCGGTTTCTATGATCGGAGCCTGGCCTACCTGGCGCGACGAAACGACTGGCGCAAGCCGACGCTGTTGGGACTTGCCCATGAATGTCAGAAGGTGGGGCGATTGGCTCAGGCAAGCTGGGATGTGCCGCTACAAGGAACGGTGACGGACAAGGCCTGGTATTACGCAGGGTAGGCGCCACTTCGATCAGCGACGCCGAGGCAACAGGATCAGCGCTTGAAGGCTGTCGACTGTTGCTGCAATTGGGCGAGCTCGACTGGTGCATCGGTCTTGCTGGCCCACAGGCTTTGGGCATAGCCAGTGGTCACGACGCCAAGGCCAAACAAAATGACCAAAATCCATAGTAAATCCGGTTTGCGTTTCATCGATTACCCCCCAAAGGCATATCTACACGATGACAGCAGCGGTTTCCGTTTGTAGGCCGTGCAGCAGCGTCAAGCTTTAAAGGCCGGCATTTTGCGACAACGTGAACCGCTGCGCAAATGCTGACGTCAACCGACTGTCGGTTTGTCATAAAATTGCCGACAAGCTGCTCAATCACCACGCAAGGAGCAACAGACATGGCCTATTGGCTGATGAAATCCGAGCCCGACGAACTCTCGATCAAAGGACTGGAAAAGCTCGGTAAAGCGCGCTGGGACGGGGTTCGCAACTATCAGGCACGCAATTTCCTGCGGGCCATGGCGGTGGGGGACGAGTTCTTTTTCTATCATTCCAGCTGCCCTGAGCCTGGTATTGCCGGAATCGGCAAAATTATCGAAGCCGCGTATTCGGACCCGACGGCACTGGAGCCGCAGAGCCATTATTTTGACCCGAAGGCCACCCCGGACAAAAATGCCTGGAGCGCGATCGATGTCGCGCATGTCGAGACGTTTGTCCGGGTGTTGAAGCTGGATTACCTGAAGCAGCAGACGGCGCTGGCCGAGTTGCCGCTGGTGCAGAAAGGTTCGCGGCTGTCGGTGATGCCAGTAACCCCGGAGCAGTGGGCGGCGGTGATCGCTTTAAAACCTTGAGTCATTTATCGCCAAGACTGGCCTAATCGCGAGCAAGCTCGCTCCCACAGTGGATTTGTGTTGAAGCACAATCACATATCCATCACAGAACCCTGTGGGAGCGAGCTTGCTCGCGATGAGGCCGGCAGGAGCAGCGAAAAACTTACTGAATGATCAAGTTGTTGAACAACAAGTCCTCAACCACCGGCTTACCGGTTTCGTCGTTCATCACCTGCTGGGTCTGCTTCAACGCTTCCTGACGCAGCTTTTCCTTGGCCTCGACGTTGTTCATCGTCTCGGTAGTCTGCTGGGCGAACAGCGCGACCAATTGATTGCGGATCAAAGGCTCATTGGCCTTCACCGCTTTGGCCGCCTCGTCACCGGTCACCCGCAACGCCACATCGGCCTTGTAGACCTTCAGTTTCGGCGTGCCGTCCAGCCCGTAGTTACCCACGAACGGCGGGCTCAGGGTGATGTAACTGACCTTCGGAGCTGCATCCTCTTTGGCTTCTTCGGCCACCGCTGTCACAGGCAGAGACAGGGCCAGCATCAACATGATCCACGCTTTCAAAATTCGCTCCTTATCCGGTTTGCGGCCTAGCATAACGACCCGTCACGCCAGCACAAGCTTATGGCTGACTATCAGGGCCAGGCATGCTCGTTGACCCATCAACTCACACACCTACACTTATCGGCCATCACTCCCAAAGGAATAGCCCTGATGAAAGCCGTGCTGTGCAAAGCCTTCGGCCCTGCCGAATCGCTGGTGCTGGAAGACGTCGCCAGTCCTGTCGCGAAGAAGAATGAAATCCTGCTGGACGTGCACGCCGCCGGGGTCAACTTCCCCGACACGTTGATCATCGAGGGCAAATACCAATTCAAGCCGCCCTTCCCGTTCTCTCCGGGTGGCGAAGCGTCCGGTGTGGTCAGCGCCGTGGGCGAAAAGGTCAGCCACTTGAAAGTCGGTGACCGGGTCATGGCCCTGACCGGCTGGGGCAGCTTTGCCGAACAGGTCGTCGTGCCGGGCTACAACGTGTTGCCGATCCCGCCGTCCATGGACTTCAACACCGCCGCCGCCTTCAGCATGACCTACGGCACCTCGATGCACGCCCTCAAGCAGCGCGGCAACCTGCAACCTGGCGAAACCCTGCTGGTGCTTGGCGCCTCCGGCGGTGTCGGCCTGGCGGCGGTGGAAATCGGCAAAGCCATGGGCGCCCGGGTGATCGCCGCAGCCAGCAGCGCAGAGAAACTCGCCGTGGCCCAGGCCGCCGGCGCCGACGAACTGATCAACTACAGCGAAACCAGCCTGAAGGACGAAATCAAGCGCCTGACCGACGGCCAGGGCGCTGACGTGATCTACGATCCGGTAGGCGGCGACCTGTTCGACCAGGCCATCCGCGCCATCGCCTGGAACGGCCGCCTGCTGGTGGTCGGTTTTGCCAGTGGGCGCATTCCTGAGCTACCGGTGAACCTGGCCCTGCTCAAGGGCGCAGCAGTGCTCGGCGTGTTCTGGGGCTCGTTCGCCCAACGTCAGCCGCAAGACAACGCGGCGAACTTCCAGCAACTGTTCGGCTGGTTTGCCGAAGGCAAGTTGAAACCGCTGGTGTCGCGGGTTTATCCATTGAGCAATGCGGCGCAAGCCATCAATGATCTTGGCCAACGCAAGGCGGTCGGGAAGGTTGTTGTGCAGGTTCGCTGAGCGAGGCAAGCGATCTGAACTTCGAAAGACGTCATTCAGATCGCTTTTCATTGGCACGTAGATCAAAGCAACTGGCGAAGATCTTCAGGCAAAAAGCTCATGTGTTGCGAACCAGTCTCCAGTCAGGGCCGCGCGACATTCGCCTGGTCAGACTTCGATTTACAGCGCTTGAGCCGCGCCTCCAGATTCCGGTCTGGCATGGCGTGGCTGCGCAGGGCATGCGCGGTCTGCTCGACATAATCGCGAGTGGTTCCGTAGCGCCCGCAGGCGTTTTCGAACACATGGCTCAGAACATGGTCCGGCAAGTTGCCGGCATAACTGGGCAGGTGTCGCTCCAGCACAAAACCCAATGCCTGTACCTGGCTGCCATCTTCGAGACGGCAGTTGAGCCAGTGCGGGCGGTAGGAAGGGAATGGCATCTCGCGCTGCCAAAGTGCATAAAGCGATGCTTCGAGTTGCTCTTCGGGCAAGCGATAGGCGAAACCGCTGCAAGAACCGCCGCGATCCAGGCCAAACACCAGGCCGGGCATTTCCGGTGTGCCGCGATGTTCGTGGGACCACAGGTATAACCCGCGATGGTAGCCATGCACCCGGCCGCGAACCCGTTCAACCGCCGTGCATTCAGGTCGCCAGATCAGCGAACCATACGCAAACAGCCACACCGGCCCGCCCTTGTGGCGCGCCATGGTCGATTGCATCGAGCTGAGCAGTTGTTCGTGAGTGAGCTGCGGCCCCAGATCGAGCCGCGGAGGGTAAGCCAGATTCAAAAAAGCAGATTCAATGGCGCTCATGGCAACAGTTGTTCGGCCCCGCAAGCATTACAAAATGTAAACACTATTAATGTAATAGAACATATAGCAGTAAAGGTAAAACTAAAAGTGATAAAGGACGTTTACCTGACTGTCTATATACCCTAATGTCATTCTGCAAATATCTTAAATACCAGAATGAAATATGCATAAGCATTGAGTCCTTCCGGGAATAAAGCCGCCTGCCAGAAACGTCCTACTCCCCCTTCAGATTTGTCGCCTTCCGGCCTCCATCGGGCGTCGCGTATAACGGCCACACAGGCGCAAGCCAGACTGCCTTCACAGGGGGCCGCCGATGAAAAAACCATGGTTTTACGCAGTGCTGTCGATGGTCTTGGCGCCATTGGCGCTGGCACAGCATGCAAGCTCAAACGACACCGGTTCCTGGTATTTGCAGACCAGTGTTTATACGAAGCACTATTCGCCCGACCCCAGGCACAACAACAATCAGGATCTTATTGGTCTTGAACGTATCGATGCGTCCGATTGGCTGTTTGGCGCTGCCACTTTTCGCAATTCGTACAGTCAGCGCTCACATTATGTCTACGCGGGTAAACGCTACGAAAGCGCCTCCTATCCCGTGTATATCAAATTCACGGGCGGCCTGCTGGAAGGCTACCGTGGCAAACATAAGGACAAGATCCCCCTGAATCGCTTCGGGGTCGCACCGGCGATCATCCCCTCACTGGGCACACATTACGGTCCGGTGGCAGCCGAGCTGGTGTTGCTCGGCTTCAACGCCGCCATGGTGACCACTGGCGTGCGCTTCTGACCCCTCGCTGACCTACGAGCGTGGTGCGTAGGCAAAAACGTCGGCACGCATCTGATGCGCATCCATTCCCGCTTCCACCAGCGCATCCAGCGTGCCGTAGACCATGGCCGGAGAGCCGCTGGCGTACACGTGCAGCGGCTTGAGGTCAGGGAAGTCTTCACAGACCGCTTCATGCAACATGCCGCAACGCCCTTCCCAGTTGCATTGATCGCTGACGACCTTGTGCAGGAACAGATTGGGCAGCTTCAGCCATTCGTCCCAATGCTCGACTTGATAAAAGTCTTCTGGACGACGCACGCCCCAATACAGGTGCACCGGATGTTTGAAACCCGAGGCCCGGCAATGTTCGATCAGGCCATGGATCTGGCCCATGCCGGTGCCAGCGGCGATCAGCACGAGAGGACCGTCCGGCAACTCTTCCAGGTGGGTATCGCCAAACGGCAACTCGACCCGCACCATGCTGTTGCGCTGAAGCTGTTCGATCAGACCCAGCGCACTGGATTCGCGCGCCAGCACGTGGATTTCCAGGTCGCGTCCCGCATGCGGTGCCGAGGCGAGGGAGAAGGCGGACTTTTCGCCGTTCTCGCGTTCGATCATCAGGTACTGACCGGCGTGGTAGCGTGGCGGTTTACCGGCCGGAGCCCGCAGACGCACGCGCCAGGTGTCGCCGCCCACGTCCTTGCACTCAATGACCTGACACGACACGCTGCGCACCGGCAGTTCTCCCAAGGCGAGCACGCCATCCCACAGCACGATGCAGTCTTCCAGCGGCTCCGCTATGCAAGTGTAGAACTCGCCATGATCACGCACATTGCCGGCCTGCTCGACCCGCCCTTCCACCAGCAGCGCGGCGCACACGTGGCAATTGCCGTTGCGGCAGCTTTGCGGGCATTCGTAGCCCAGACGTCGTGCGCCATCGAGAATCCGCTCGCCGGGCAATATCTCAAGCACTGCTCCGGAGGGCTGCAAGGTTACACGCATCAATCTATTCCTAACTGATTCCAGATGGCATCGATCCGCTGGGTCACGGCATCGTCCTTGACGATGACCCTGCCCCACTCGCGGGTGGTTTCGCCCGGCCATTTATGTGTGGCATCGAGGCCCATTTTCGAACCCAGGCCGGACACCGGCGAAGCGAAGTCCAGGTAGTCGATCGGCGTGTTGTCGATCATCACCGTGTCGCGCTTGGGATCCATGCGCGTGGTGATGGCCCAGATCACGTCGTTCCAGTCCCGGGCGTTGATATCGTCGTCGGTGACGATAACGAACTTGGTGTACATGAACTGTCGCAAAAACGACCAGACACCCAGCATTACCCGCTTGGCGTGGCCCGGATACGACTTCTTCATGGTCACGATGGCCATGCGGTACGAGCAGCCTTCGGGCGGCAAGTAGAAATCGGTGATCTCCGGGAACTGCTTCTGCAGGATCGGCACGAACACTTCGTTCAGCGCAACGCCGAGAATCGCCGGTTCATCCGGTGGACGGCCGGTGTAGGTGCTGTGGTAGATCGGTTTGATCCGGTGGGTGATGCGCTCGACGGTGAATACCGGGAAGCTGTCGACTTCGTTGTAGTAACCGGTGTGGTCGCCGTACGGGCCTTCATCGGCCATTTCGCCCGGATGGATCACGCCTTCGAGGATGATTTCGGCGGTGGCCGGCACTTGCAGGTCATTGCCGCGGCATTTCACCAGCTCGGTGCGGTTGCCGCGCAACAGGCCGGCGAAAGCGTATTCGGAAAGGCTGTCGGGAACCGGAGTCACGGCACCAAGGATGGTTGCCGGGTCCGCGCCCAATGCCACAGATACCGGGAACGGCTGGCCGGGATGCTTCTCGCACCATTCGCGGTAATCCAGCGCGCCGCCACGATGGCTCAGCCAGCGCATGATGACCTTGTTGCGACCGATCACTTGCTGACGATAGATGCCGAGGTTCTGGCGATCCTTGTTCGGGCCTTTGGTGACGGTCAGGCCCCAGGTGATCAACGGGCCAACGTCGCCCGGCCAGCAGGTCTGCACCGGCAACATGGCCAGGTCGACGTCGTCGCCTTCGATGACCACTTCCTGGCACACCGCGTCCTTGACGACTTTCGGCGCCATCGAAATGATCTTGCGGAAGATCGGCAGCTTGGACCAGGCATCCTTCAAGCCTTTCGGCGGCTCGGGTTCCTTGAGGAACGCCAGCAGCTTGCCGATTTCGCGCAGTTCGCTGACTGCCTCGGCGCCCATGCCCAATGCCACGCGCTCGGGGGTGCCGAACAGGTTGCCGAGCACGGGAATGTCATAACCGGTGGGTTTTTCGAAAAGCAGGGCCGGACCCTTGGCGCGCAAGGTGCGGTCGCAGACCTCGGTCATTTCCAGTACTGGGGACACCGGAACCTGGATGCGCTTGAGTTCACCGCGCTGTTCCAGGCCGCTGATAAAGTCGCGCAAGTCGCGATACTGCATGCGTGAGCCTCGTGTTGGCCGTGGCGTTCGGGGCAGGCAGTTTAGCGCCGAACCCTTCGGTTCAGAACCACGAACTGCCACCTGATCAAAAATCGGATAGCAAAAAGCCGGGTTTCCCCGGCTTTTTGTGCCTGCTCGACTTACTTGCGCTTCATCGACAGGAAGAACTCATCGTTGGTCTTGGTCGTTTTCAGCTTGTCGACCAGGAACTCGATGGCAGCGATTTCATCCATCGGGTGCAGCAGCTTGCGCAGAATCCACATGCGCTGCAGCTCGTCGTCGGCGGTCAGCAACTCTTCGCGGCGGGTGCCGGAACGGTTGATGTTGATGGCCGGGAACACGCGCTTTTCAGCGATACGACGATCCAGCGGCAGCTCCATGTTGCCGGTGCCTTTGAATTCCTCGTAGATCACTTCGTCCATCTTCGAGCCGGTTTCAACCAGCGCGGTGGCGATGATGGTCAGCGAGCCGCCTTCTTCGATGTTCCGCGCGGCGCCGAAGAAACGCTTCGGTTTCTCCAGGGCGTGGGCATCGACACCACCGGTCAGTACCTTGCCGGAGCTCGGGATCACGGTGTTGTAGGCGCGAGCCAGACGGGTGATGGAGTCGAGCAGGATCACCACGTCTTTCTTGTGCTCGACCAGGCGCTTGGCCTTCTCGATCACCATTTCGGCAACCTGCACGTGGCGGGTTGGCGGCTCGTCGAACGTCGAGGCAACCACTTCGCCGCGCACGGTGCGCTGCATTTCGGTCACTTCTTCCGGACGTTCGTCGATCAGCAGCACGATCAGGTGAACTTCAGGATTGTTACGCGCGATGTTCGCGGCAATGTTCTGCAGCATGATCGTCTTGCCCGCTTTCGGCGGTGCAACGATCAGGCCGCGCTGGCCTTTACCGATCGGGGCGCACAGGTCGATGACTCGACCGGTCAAGTCTTCGGTGGAACCGTTGCCGGCTTCCATCTTCATGCGCACGGTCGGGAACAGCGGGGTCAGGTTCTCGAAGAGAATCTTGTTTTTCGCGTTTTCCGGACGGTCGAAGTTGATGGTGTCGACCTTGAGCAACGCGAAATAACGCTCGCCTTCCTTCGGAGGACGGATCTTGCCAACGATGGTGTCACCGGTGCGCAAGTTGAAACGACGGATCTGGCTCGGCGAGACGTAGATATCGTCCGGACCGGCGAGATAGGAAGCGTCAGCGGAGCGCAGGAAGCCGAAGCCGTCCTGGAGAATCTCCAGCACGCCATCACCGGAGATTTCCTCACCGCTTTTCGCGTGCTTCTTGAGCAGGGAGAAAATCACGTCCTGCTTGCGCGAACGGGCCATATTTTCTATGCCCATCTGTTCGGCCAATTCGAGCAGTTCGGTAATCGGCTTTTGCTTGAGTTCAGTCAGATTCATATAGGAATGACGTAATCATTTATGGAGGGGGGAAATTAAGCTTTTGGCTTAATGAGGCCGCGCCGCGGAGAAGGCGACAGGATCGCGTACTTATTCGAAAAGGAGTGCGTCGGCGACGGCTAGCAGGGGGCAATGGAGAAACCAGTGCGGGGCCGAATGTACCACCTGAGTTTAGGAGCGTCTAGCCCTGAATACGCAAAAAGCCCCGCTATTTGCGGGGCTTATTCAGGACACTTTGCGGCGACGCTTAGATGTTGGCGTCGAGGAAAGCAGCCAGTTGCGACTTCGACAGTGCGCCGACCTTGGTCGCTTCAACGTTGCCGTTCTTGAACAGCATCAGGGTCGGGATACCGCGCACGCCGTGCTTGGCCGGGGTTTCCTGGTTTTCGTCGATGTTCAGCTTGGCAACGGTCAGCTTGCCTTTGTAGGTCTCGGCAATTTCGTCCAGAACAGGAGCGATCATTTTGCAAGGGCCGCACCACTCAGCCCAGTAATCGACCAGTACAGCGCCTTCAGCCTTGAGTACGTCGGCCTCGAAGCTAGCGTCGCTAACGTGTTTGATAAGATCGCTGCTCATGGAATTCTCCAGGGTTGTAAGCAAAAAAACGTGGCCCATCATAGCCGCCCTTCCCTCGTTCAGGAAGGTGCAGTTGATTGACTCTCGCTATGGTGTTCCATGAGTTTGGGTATAGCCCAGGTCACGCCGTGGCGGGAGCGACGAAGGCGATTCCAGTGCGCAACGCCGCGTTACGCACATGCTCGTGCATGGCTTTCTGCGCGGCGCCAGAGGCTCGGCGCGCCAGCGCGCGAAGGATCTTGCGGTGTTCCTGCCAGGTTTCCATGGCCCGTTCGGCCCGGATGAACGGTAGCTTCTGACTCTCCAGGAAGATGTCGGCACTGGCAGTCAGGATACTCAGCATCGCCTGATTGCCGCTGGCCAGCAGGATGCGTCGGTGGAATTCAAAGTCCAGCCGCGCCGCCGCTTCGAAATCGGCGGCTTTCAGTTCGTTGCGCATGGCGGCGACATTGTCTTGCAGCGCATCGAGTTCATCGGTGCTCAAGGTCACGGCCGCCAGCCCCGCGGCAAACCCCTCCAGCGCGTAGCGCAACTGGAAGATATCCAGCGGCGAAGCCTGCGCCGCGAACGGCCAGCCTGGCGCTGCTTCGCCTCGCGGCAGCTCCACCGGCGCCTGCACGAACACGCCCTTGCCCGGCTGGATGCTGATCACGCCCAGCGCACTCAACGATGACAACGCCTCGCGCAACGACGCCCGACTAACTCCCAATTGCACCGCCAGGTCCCGTTGCGAGGGCAAGGCATCCCCCGGTCCGAAGCCCTGCTCGGTAATCAGTTTGYGGATGGCCTGCAGCGCCACTTCAGGTACGGCACGGGAGATCGAATTCATGGTTTTCCAAACGAACCAGGACAATGTGCGCTCAGTTGTAAAGCTATTCACTACGCCCGGCAAGTCGTGCCCCATGGGGGTTCGACAATTTTCCTGGCTGCGCTATCGGGGTGCGAAATACAACCTGACTGTTCAGACCAGTAAGACCGTTCCGCACCAGCAAAACCGCGCTCTGGCGCCCCCAAAACCCTAAGTTGGCATGGCCCATGCTCTGTCGATCCGCAGAAATCACTCCTCGTCGATTCGGAGATTTGCCATGACCCAGCGTTACCGCGCCCTCCTCGCTGCCCTGTTTGCCAGCCTGCTGTTGAGCCAGGTCCCCGCCCACGCCGACGGTCTGGACGATGTGGTCAAGCGCGGCGTCCTCAAGGTCGCCGTGCCCCAGGACTTCCCGCCCTTCGGCTCGGTCGGCCCGGACATGCAACCCCGGGGACTCGACATCGACACCGCGAAACTGCTGGCCGACCAACTCAAGGTCAAACTCGAACTGACCCCGGTCAACAGCACCAACCGCATCCCGTTCCTCACCACCGGCAAGGTCGACCTGGTGATCTCCAGCCTCGGCAAGAACCCGGAACGCGAAAAAGTCATCGACTTCTCCCGCGCCTACGCGCCGTTCTACCTCGCCGTGTTCGGCCCGCCAGACGCCAATGTCAAAGGTCTGGACGATCTCAAGGGCAAGACCATCAGCGTCACCCGCGGCGCCATCGAAGACATTGAGCTGACCAAGGTCGCCCCCGAAGGCGTGACCATCAAGCGCTTCGAAGACAACAACTCGACCATCGCCGCGTATCTCGCGGGCCAGGTCGACCTGATCGCCAGCGGCAACGTGGTGATGGTGGCGATCAGCGAGAAAAGTCCGAAACGCGTGCCAGCGCTGAAAGTGAAGCTCAAGGATTCGCCGGTCTACGTCGGCGTGAACAAGAACGAGCCGGCGCTGCTGGATAAGGTCAACCAGATCCTCATCACCGCCAAGAGCGACGGCGCACTGGAGAAAAACGCCCTGACCTGGCTGAAAGAACCGCTGCCGGCCGATCTCTGATTCGGCGCGCTGGAGACGTTTTATGGCTTATCAGTTCGATTTCCTGCCGGTGGTGAACAACACCGACCTGTTGCTGCGTGGTGCATTGTTCACCCTTGAGCTGACAGCGATCGGCGCTGTGCTCGGCGTGGGGCTGGGCATCGTCGGGGCGCTGGTGCGAGCGTGGAACATCCGGCCTTTCGCGGGGATTTTCGCGGTCTATGTCGAGTTGATCCGCAACACACCATTTCTGGTGCAGTTGTTTTTCATCTTCTTCGGTTTGCCGTCCCTGGGCGCGCAGATCTCCGAATGGCAGGCGGCGGTGTTGGCGATGGTCATCAACCTCGGCGCCTATTCCACCGAGATCATCCGCGCCGGCATCCAGGCGATTCCCCGAGGCCAGCTGGAAGCCGCGGCGGCACTGGCGATGACGCGCTTCGAAGCGTTCCGCCATGTGGTGCTGCTGCCAGCATTGGGCAAAGTCTGGCCGGCGCTGAGTAGCCAGATCATCATCGTCATGCTCGGCTCGGCGGTGTGTTCGCAGATCGCCACCGAAGAGCTGAGTTTCGCTGCCAACTTCATTCAATCGCGCAACTTTCGCGCTTTTGAAACCTACGCCCTGACCACGCTGCTGTACCTGTGCATGGCGCTACTGATCCGCCAGTTGCTGAACTGGATAGGCCACCGCTTCATTGCAAGGAGCAGCCGATGAGCGACTTCACCTTCTGGGACATCGTGCGCAACCTGCTCATGGGCCTGCAATGGACGCTGGCGCTGTCGCTGGTGGCGTTCATTGGTGGCGGGCTGATCGGCTTGCTGATCATGGTCATGCGCATTTCGAAAAAGTCATTGCCGCGCAGTTTCGCCCGCACTTACATCGAACTGTTCCAGGGCACGCCGCTGTTGATGCAGCTGTTCCTGGTGTTTTTCGGCGTGGCGCTGGCCGGGCTGGAGATTTCGCCGTGGATGGCGGCCGCAATCGCGCTGACGCTGTTCACCAGTGCTTACCTGGCGGAGATCTGGCGCGGTTGCGTCGAGTCGATTCCCAACGGCCAATGGGAGGCTTCGTCGAGCCTGGCGTTGAATCCGTTGGAGCAGTTGCGCTACGTGATCCTGCCGCAAGCCCTGCGTATCGCCGTGGCGCCGACGGTGGGCTTCTCCGTGCAAGTGATCAAAGGCACCGCCGTCACCTCGATCATCGGTTTCACCGAACTGACCAAGACCGGCGGCATGCTCGCCAACGCCACCTTCGAACCCTTCATGGTCTACGGCCTCGTCGCTCTCGGCTATTTCCTGCTCTGTTATCCCTTGTCGCTCAGTGCGCGCTACCTGGAAAGGAGACTGCATGCCTCTGCTTAGAATTTCCGCCCTGCATAAATACTACGGCGATCACCATGTGCTCAAAGGCATCGACCTGAGCATCGAGGAAGGCCAGGTGGTGGCGATCATCGGCCGTAGTGGTTCGGGCAAATCCACCCTGCTGCGCACCCTCAACGGCTTGGAGTCGATCAACGACGGCGTGATCGAAGTCGACGGCGAATACCTCGACGCTGCCCGTGCCGATCTGCGCAGCCTGCGGCAGAAGGTCGGCATGGTGTTTCAGCAGTTCAACCTGTTCCCGCACCTGACCGTGGGCGAAAACGTCATGCTCGCGCCGCAAGTGGTGCAAAAAGTACCGAAAGCCAAGGCCGCCGAACTGGCGCGACAAATGCTGGAACGGGTCGGGCTGGGGGAAAAGTTCGATGCCTTCCCGGATCGGCTGTCCGGTGGCCAGCAACAGCGGGTGGCGATTGCCCGTGCCCTGGCGATGTCGCCGAAAGTGCTGCTGTGCGATGAAATCACCTCAGCCCTGGACCCGGAGCTGGTCAATGAAGTACTGAGCGTGGTCCGGCAACTGGCCAGGGAAGGCATGACACTGATCATGGTCACCCACGAAATGCGCTTCGCCCGGGAAGTTGGGGACAAGCTGGTGTTCATGCACCTGGGCAAGGTGCATGAGGTTGGGGATCCGAAAGTACTGTTCGCCAACCCGCAGACGGCGGAGCTGGCGAATTTCATTGGTACTGTGGAAGCGACAGTCTGAAAGTTCTTGAGGGCCTGTGATGGCCCCATCGCGGGCAAGCCCGCTCCCACAGGGTTCTATGTTGGAACAGGATTGTGTGTCCGACGCAAAAACCGGTGGGAGCGAGCTTGCTCGCGATTGACCGCGCAGCGGTCAC
>NZ_JBGCUL010000857.1:0-1912 GCF_054177685.1 Pseudomonas sp. P5_A2_2 | reverse complement strand
GTTCAAGCTGCACAGAAGGATCCTGCGCTACTCGGTACGAAGCTAACGCCGCTGGGAGGGGAGGTCGCGGCAAGTGCCGATGGGGTCATCCCGGCCTGGACTCCGCCCGGTCCGCAGGGCGGTGGCTGGACTTATGGCCAGGTGCGAGGTCAATCCTGGAAATTCAAGAATGATAAGCCGCTTTTCAGTATCGACTCCAACAATGTCTCGCAATATGTGAACAAGCTTTCACCCGGCCAGGTGGAACTGTTCAAGAAAATCCCGGGCTATCGCATGGATGTGTATCCGACCCGTCGTAGCTGCGGTGTGCCCGACTTCGTCGCTGATAACACCAGAAATAACGTCGGATTCGCCACATTGGATGCTGATGGTCTGGCTCTGAAAGAAGCTCACGTACCGGGTATTCCATTCCCTATGCCGAGCACCGGTGCCGAGGTGATGTGGAACATGAAAATGCGCTACCGCGGCGTTGGTTTCGATATGTCCAAGACCGTTTCCGGGATATCACCGCGCAAGGGGGGGAACGACTGGCTGCGCACTTCGACGGACTGGTTCATGTATACCCCATGGGGAGAAAAGGGCAGTGCGTTGTTCTCTTCCTTCGATCGCCTGGAAGTCGCCACTTATTTCTCCTATCTGGATCCTGCTGCCCTTGCCGGGCAGGCCGGTGTGGTAACTACCAAGGCTGGCGAACAGGCGACCACGTTCTATTACTTCCCCGGCCAGCGTCGTGTGCGTCGCATGCCAGCCTACTCCTACGACTCTCCGCAAATTGGTCTCGATAATCAGTACACCATCGATGAGTCGAACGTGTTCTTCGGGCCGATGGACCGCTTCGACTGGAAGCTGGTCGGCAAGCAGGAGTTGTTGGTGCCCTACAACGCCTTCGGGGCCTATGACGCCTCTGCCAACATTGAGAATGTGGCCAAGCATGATTACATCGCGCCCGAATCACGCCGCTATGAATTGCATCGTGTCTGGGTTGTCGAGGCCACGGTTCGCCAGGGCATGCGCCACCAGGCTCCGAAGCGACTCTTCTACATCGATGAAGATAGCTGGAACGCTCTGATGGCTGTCGACTACGACAAGCAAGGGCAAATCTGGAAGGTTCGCGAAGGCTATACGATCCCTGTCTACGAGACAGGCACCTGCGATATGGAGGCACAGGCGCAGTACAACCTGGTTGACGGTCGCTACCTGTACGACATGACGTCTGTCGGAGTGGGCAAGAACGATCACCGCTGGCTCACCGAGAGTACCGGCAACCCCCGCCTGAAACGTGACTTCTACACCTCCGACAACTTGCGTGCCATCAGTGAACGCTGAAAAGCGATCGATCGAGAGCCATCATGAAAAAAATAATCACAAAAACATCAGGCCTTGTCATCGCGTGTGCAACCCCTTTGGCAATGGCGTTCACGTTTGAATCCGAGAACATCCGCGGTTCGTTCGATTCCACCATCGCCGTGGGCATGGGCCTGCGCACCGAATCGCAATCTTGCAATCTGATCAACACCGGCGCTACCGGACACAACCCGCCCAGTGGTTGCCTGGCACAAACCTCAGGCATTGGTGATCAGGGCGACTTGAACTACGACAAGGGTGACCTGTTCACCAACTACATCAAGGGCTCCCATGAGTTGCTGCTGAAGTTACCGGAGGACTTCGCCTTCATGGCGCGTGGGAGCTGGATCCGTGACTTCGCCGCCACCGATACCACCGGCGCCCTGTCTTTCAACACACCTCCGGACGTTGGCAGCGACGGTCTTACCAATGATGCGCGTGACGACCTCGAATTCAAGGCTCGCCTGCTCGACCTGTGGGTGAGCAAGAGCTTCGATGTCGGCGATCAGCGTGTCCGGGCTCGCTTGGGTAACCAGGTGATCAACTGGGGCGAAAGCCTGTTCGTGGT
>NZ_JBGCUL010000856.1:0-1914 GCF_054177685.1 Pseudomonas sp. P5_A2_2 | reverse complement strand
GGGCTGGGCGGATTCGATCCACGGATTGAGGTCTGCCCCTTCGGCCCTCAGGGCTTCCTGCTCGAGGAGCAACAGTTGCTCGGCCTGCTTGCGGCGGAACGGCAGCTTCGAGCCGAGGGAGTTGATAAGGCTGTCGAAGCGGGTCTTGAAGGCGGCGGGACGCTGGATGACCGGCATTTGATAGTGGCGCTGGTTGGTGGAGTTGAGGTTGACCGCGATGATCAGGTCGCAATGGCTCGACACCACCGGCACGATCGGTAGCGGGTTGAGAATGCCGCCATCGACCAGCATGCGGTTGCCCTGCATCACCGGGGTAAACAGGCTGGGAATCGCTGCCGAGGCGCGCATGGCCTGATGCAGGCAACCTTCCTGGAACCAGATTTCCTGCTGGTTGGTCAGGTCGGCGGCAACGGCGGTGTAGGGGATGCGCAAGTCTTCGATGTTGATCTCGCCGACGATCTTGCGGATCTGCCCGAACACCTTCTCGCCACGAATCGCCCCCAGACGAAAACTGACGTCCACCAGACGCAACACGTCGAGATAATCCAGGCTCTCGATCCAGTCACGGTATTCATTGAGTTTGCCGGCGGCGTAGATCCCGCCCACCACCGCGCCCATGGAGCAACCGGCGATACAGGCTATGTCATAGCCGCGCCGTTCGATCTCTTCAATGACCCCGATATGGGCATAACCCCGAGCTCCACCCGAGCCCAATACCAGTGCGACACGCTTTTTCATGAATCGCCCTCGTTCGAATGGTTCAACAATGCACCCATCGAGGGTCATGCTTCAATCGCCATGGTCGTTCGGTGGGGCAAGAGCGTCGTATTTTCGACATTCCATGGCGGCACATGGTTATTCTCCTCGGCGCTATAGTTTGCATAGCGGACCAATGGCACTTTTCAGGTGCCACACCGTCTTACCTGCACGACTGTTGACCTATCTTTGAGGAGTGAGTGATGAAAGCCTGGATCTGCGTGCCATTGATTGCCCTGGCGCTCGCCGGTTGTGCCGGCAAAACCGCTTATCGCGACAGTTGCGGTAGTAACCTGGATGCCGCGTGGCATGAGCTGGATCTGGCCAAGGCCGAAGGTTTCGCCGGGACCGTCAGCTACTCCAAGGCCTTGTCGCTGTTGACCGCGGCCAAGACCCAGCAGCAATTCGAGGGGTTCGAAGGCTGCTCCCACAAGGCCGAGAAGGCCCGTTTCTATATTCGTGAGTCGCGCGCGGGGCGTTGAAGGCAAAAAGCAGCTGCAGGCTCTAAGCTATGAACTGCAAGACTCATCGGGTTTGCAGCTCGTAGCTTGCAGCCTGGCGCTGTTTACGGAGTAAACCCCCATGATCGATCGGTTGGTGGCTCGTGTCCTGGGCCTGGAAGTTCGTCTGCTGGCCTGTCAGGCCCGCTTGAAAGAGCGTACTGACCCCGAAGCGTTACACGATCTGCGCACTACCATGCGTCGGTTGCGCAGCCTGTTGCGACCCTTGCGCGGGCAGCCCGGTGTCGAGCAACTGGAAGCGGCCGCCTCCCGGGTGGGCGAACTGAGCACGCCATTACGTGATCGCGAAGTGTTGGCGGCGTACCTGCTCCAGCACCATCAACCCCAAGCCGCACAGCGGCGCATGGCGCAAATGGCCGAGGCCTATCCGGCCGTGGCGGCCAGCCCTGAACTTGCGCAATTGCTGATCGTCCTCGATGCATTTCCGCGTTTTCTGCGCGCCGCCCAGCGCCAGGGATTGCTCAAGGGCTTGCGCAAGCGCATCGAAAAACGCCTGGGCAAGCAGTGGGAAAAACTCGACGAGGCACTGCACGACCCGGCCCACGACCGTCATCGGCTGCGCCTGCTGATCAAGCGCGTGCGCTATGGCATCGACGCTTACCCTGAGCTGGATCGATTGCCGAAAGCAGCCATGCCC
>NZ_JBGCUL010000855.1:0-1914 GCF_054177685.1 Pseudomonas sp. P5_A2_2 | reverse complement strand
TATTTAGCCACTTCTACTAAAATATTTTCMGTTCGCCCAGTGCAAGGCTCTTTACCAGTGCATGGATTGCCGAGGCCAGTGCACTGGGCGAACACTTTTTTGCTGTATTGAAAGTTTCGGATATAAAAAAWACGGGCGACCAACAGGTCGCCCGTTTTTTTATTGAGCGGTGAGAAGTCGTTCAGTCATGTTTTTTATTGATTTGAACGACATCGGCCAACGCCGCGAAACACTGCTCGATCGAACGCCGCTGGCTGTCGGCATACAGCTCCAGTTCATCGATCGTCGGCCGCCCCAGAGCCTGTTCGAAGGCTCGCTGGTTGGCGTGCACGCCGTAACGGGTCTGCGCCGCATCCCCAAGGTTCGACTGGAAAATCCCCGCAGCGCTGACCGGCAGGAAGTCTTCGTAGACCAGCGGTTCAACCCGCAGGCAACCGCTGCCGAGCAAGTCTTCCAGGGCGGCGTTTGTCAGGTCACCCGCCGCCAGGCCTTTTTCCGTCACGAAGTAGCGGAAATAAGCCAGGCCCTGTTGGCGCATGTCTTCCCAGGTGTCAGGGAATTCGTTGAAGTGCTGCGCCATGAGTGCGTTGTATCGCGCAGCGTTGGCTTCGTTGGGGAAGTCCTTGAGTTCGTCCCGCGCGGCATTGAGCAAGCGGTCGTACAGTGCCCGGCCTTTGGGCGTGAGGGCGGCACCGCGCTGTTCGATTTCGCCGAAACGGGCGCTGTGACTGCCGCGAGCCTGGTTTTGATCGGTGAAGGCAATCGGCTCGTCCAGGGCCTTGAAACTGGTCTGGCGCAACAGGATCGGGCATTGGCGGCGGGGCGGGCCTTCGATCACCGCCTTGGGGGTGATGCCGTGGGCCGGCATTTGCGCCTGGACGATGTCGATGTCCAGGGTCCGTGGTGTCAGGTGGTTGATGTGCGGGCCCTTGAACGCCACCACGTCGGCGATCAGGCGATGCTGGGCGCTGAGTTGTCGATACTGCTCGGCAGTGACGGTGGCGCTGTGGTGCCAGCGAAACGTTTCCAGGGCCTGTTCGACGAACGCCAGGGCTTCCTGCTCGGTCAGCCCACCCCGGGATTCGGCACGTTCGATGAGGGAGAGGGCCGTGGGGGTGAAGATCGAGCGCCGGTCGAGCATCGACTGGGCGAACGCTCGCAGCTCCAGGTCTTCGATCAATTCCAGGCGCAACAGCGAGGTGAATACTCGAAACGGGCTGACCTGCAACGCCGCTTCATGCACCGCGCGAAAAGCCGTGGAATGCACCGGCACACCGGCCGGTGTCAGGTCGTAGTAACCCACCGGTTGCATGCCCATCACCGCGAACAGGCGGGCGAGTGTCGCCAGTTCATCGGTCGTACCGACGCGGATCGCCCCATGACGCTCCAGGTCCAGGCGCTCGATTTCGCCGGTGCTGGTGAGCTGCTGCAGGATTTGCCGATCGCTGTCCAGTACGTGACGGTTGGTCTGCTCCACCAGTTCCATCAACGCGCCGTACAACGGCACTTCCTCGCGATACATGTCGGACATCGCTTTGGAGAAGCGTTGGCGGATCAGGTCAGGGCTGACGAAGCTCGGGTGGTTCATGAACAGGATTCCTGGCGCGGTGACGTAAAGGATGGACAAAAGATCGCAGCCTTGCGCGACGCCGACAAACGAAGTTTCTGACGAACTTCATTCTGCAAAGGACTGTTAGGGGGCGTTCTCAATTAGTTTCCCTACCGCGCCGGGTCTGCTGTTGTGCAGGGCAAGGCGCGAGAAGCGTGGTTTGGTCATTCCAAATAAGCTTCGAGCAACGCAGCCCTGCACAACAGCAGGTCCGGCCCTTCGGGTTGTGCCTTAAAACGGGCCAGGCTGCGTTGCAGGCCTTGGAAAGGGAACAACCATTCCCAGCGGCCTGCGCCTTGCCTGGC
>NZ_JBGCUL010000854.1:0-1914 GCF_054177685.1 Pseudomonas sp. P5_A2_2 | reverse complement strand
GGGTAGCGACTTCCTGGCCCTGAAGATCCGTGAGATCGCAGCGGCCAATGAGATTTTGCTGCTGGAGTCCCCGGCGCTGGCGCGGTCGATTTATTACTCCACCGAGCTTGAGCAGGAAATTCCCGGTGGGCTGTATCTCGCGGTTGCGCAGGTGCTGGCTTACGTTTATCAGATCCGACAGTACCGGGCGGGTAAGGGCAAGCGACCGGATCCGCTCAAGGATGATCTGCCGATTCCGCCGGATTTGCGGCGGGATTCCTGATGCGATTAAGCGCTGGAAAGATCGCGGCCTTCGACAGCTTCTACAAGTAATACGTGCATCTGGAGTTGCCGAAGGGGGCGAAATTTTTTCCTGTCATTATGATGGGTCTTGATAGTTTCGAAGTGCGTGATCTCGAATGTATTGTGCTCTTCTGATTAAAGTCTTACCTGCGGCTTCACTCATAATCGTTTTATAAGGTTCTGGTCCGTTACCTTGGGCTTGATGGTGAAAGAAACTGAAACTATCATCGAAGAAATCGGTGCGTAACGTTTCCTGTCCTAGAGCGTTGGTCATCGTTATGGAGGTTTTGGGATTGGGGATACCATTCTTGTCGAATGAGACTCCCTGTTTTTGATGCTGAAAATATTGGGCTGTGGAAAGTTTTGGATCTGTTGTAAATGTTAATGGCTTGATATCGCCAGAGTCTTTTACGGCTTTCTCCAATAGGGCTCCTTCTCTGGTTGATGTCTGTATTTTTTCGGCGACTTGCTTCTTTATGAGCTCGCTTTTATAGCGCATTTTTTTAGGCAGTTTTGATAGTGAAACGCTATTTTGTATTTTATGTAATATTGATTTCTTTAAATAAGTTGGGATGGCAGTCATGAAAGAATACGGGGTGTGCCCATTTCGATCGTGACGGTTGATCGGATCCCCCAGGCAATATGCATACGAATTCAATCCACCTCTCCCAAACGGACTCCAACTATCCGGACTGTTAAACCGCATCAAAACCGGATTAAACGCCCGATACCCATTCCCCAGCAAATAATGCCCGGTCACCGGATCCGGCCGTTCACCGTTGAAACCAAGCAGGCTGAGTAGCCCGTTCTCGTCAGGGCGATGGCCATAGGGTGAATAGGCAATGGGTTGAGTTGGACGATCCGCCTTGAGCGTCTGTAACACCGAGCGCTGCTGATCGGTGACCAGTAGCTTGGTATCGGGTATATCACCCTCACTTCGCTGCTGCGCCAACAACTGATCACCGTGCTGAACGATCGAGTAGCGCATCGCCCCCTGTACCTCGGTAGCCAACCTGCTTTTGCAGTAAAAGCGCTGGCGCTCGGGGGTATCTGGCAGTGCGTGGCTGGTCAGTCGATCAAGAGGGTCGTAGTGGTATTGGCAGAGTACGGTCTCGCGCGGCGATGTCATGGGAGGTTGCTCCGAAGGTCCGAAGTGCGGAAGCTCAGTATTGGCGGTTTGGCATGGGTTGGGTACTAGCAGAACTGCTAGGTTTTCCATGTATTTGTCGTGCCGGAAAGCTCTGGGACAACGATCGATTGTGGCGAGGGCTTGCTCTCGTTCGGCTGCGCAGCAGTCGTAGATCAGCGGGTTGGTTGGCCTGATAGGACGCGGTCGTCGGTTTTGGGGGCGCTGCGCGACCCAGCGGGATGTGTGCATTTCGATGGCTTGGGGTGGGTGCTTGAGATGTGTGCTGACAGTACCGGCCTCATCGCGGGCAAGCCCGGCTCCCACAGGATCGGGGGTGAACGCAAAATCTGCATTCGACGCAAGTTTGAGGGCAGGGCTTGCCTGCCAAGGCATCAGCCCAGGTGACACCATAACTTCTTGAAACCCCCTCTATCCCACCCTCCGCAAAAGTTGGAAGGCTTCTTGCAGTACCCCCTCTACGCCGGCACCCGGCGTCAAAAGTT
>NZ_JBGCUL010000853.1:0-1914 GCF_054177685.1 Pseudomonas sp. P5_A2_2 | reverse complement strand
GGGCGCCAGAAACACCCGATACCCCAACTGATGCGCCAACTGGATAAAGTTCGCCAGCAACGGCGTTTCGAAGTAACGGGTGAAGGCGTCCTGCACCAACACCACGCTGCGCTCACGTTGTGCCGCGGTCAGTTCGCGCAGAGCCGGCACGCTGGCGACCGCGACCTTGCAGCGGGTCAACGTGGCCTGCAAGTCATGGCGGTGGATCAGCGGGCTGTCGAGCATGCCGACCTGTCGCTCCAGCAGGCGGCTCACCCATTTCGAGCCCATCACCGCGTTGTACAGACCCGGCGCGTAAGCCATGTAGGGAATGGTGAACTCCAGCGAGCCGATCAGGTAGTCACGCAGCGGTCGTTGATAGCGACCGTGGTACAGCTCCAGAAAACGCGAACGGAATTCCGGGACGTTGACCTTGACCGGGCATTGTCCCGCGCAGGATTTACAGGCCAGGCAGCCGGCCATCGCGTCATAGACCTCATGGGAGAAATCCGCCTCGCCACGCGAGCGCGCCAGGTTATTGCGTAACCGCGTCGGCAACCCGCTCAACCACGACAACTTGCCGCGGGCTGCTTGCAATACGTCAATATTGGCCGCGCCTTGCAGACGCAACCATTCGCGAATCAACGACGCCCTGCCCTTCGGCGAATGCTGGCGCTCACGGGTGGCTTTCCACGACGGACACATCGCATCAGAGGGGTCGTAGTTGTAGCAGGCGCCGTTACCGTTGCAGTGCATGGCGGTACCGAAGCTTTGCCAGACGCGCTCGTCGATCTGCCGATCCAGATCACCGCGCAGCGTCACTTCGTTGACCTTGAGCAAGCCTTGGGCAGCCTCCGGTGGCGTGCAGATCTTCCCGGGGTTGAGTTGGTTGTGCGGGTCGAAGGCGCCCTTGAGCGATTGCAAAGCCGGGTACAACTCGCCAAAAAACTCGGGGACGTATTCCGAACGCAAGCCCTTGCCGTGCTCGCCCCATAGCAACCCGCCGTAACGCCGGGTCAACTCGGCCACGGCGTCGGAAATTGGCTTGATCAGCGCGGCCTGGGCCGAGTCTTTCATGTCCAGCGCCGGGCGCACATGCAGTACGCCGGCATCGACGTGACCGAACATGCCGTAGCTCAGGCCATAACTGTCGAGCAATTCACGAAACTCGGTTATGTAGTCGGCCAGCTTCTCCGGCGGTACGGCGGTGTCTTCAACAAAAGGCTGCGGCCGAACCTCGCCTTCGACATTGCCCAATAGCCCTACCGAGCGCTTGCGCATGGTGTAGACGCGGGACACGGCTTCGGCCCCCTCGGCCAGCGTGTGGCCCAGCCGCTCGATCGTCGTGTCGGCCTGCAGATGCGCCACGAACGACGCCACGCGAACGTTCACGTCCGCCACGTCTTCCCCGCTGAACTCCACCAGATTGATGCCCAGCGTCGGACGTTCGGCATCCGTCGGAAAATACTCGGCGACGCTGTGCCAGACGATGTCTTTCATCGCCAGCAGCAACACCCTGGAGTCCACGGTTTCGATGGACAACGGCTTGTGCGCCAGCAACGCATTGGCGTCACGCAGCGCATCCATGAAGCTGCCGTAACGCACGTTCACCAGCACCGAATACCCGGGAATCGGCAGCACGTTGAGCTTGGCTTCGACAACGTAGCCCAATGACCCTTCCGCACCACACAGCACGCTGTTGAGGTTGAAACGCCCTTGCTCATCGCGCAGGTGTGCCAGGTCGTAACCGGTCAGGCAACGGTTGAGTTTGGGGAATACCGATTCGATCAGCTCGGCCTGGGTCTCCTGAATATTGCGCGCCACCCGGTACACTTCGCCGATACGGCCGGACTGCGCGCAAGCCGCCTCCAGTTCCACTTCGGACAGCGGATGGCTGTGCAGGCGCTCACCGCCGAGCAGCACGCTGTGCAATTC
>NZ_JBGCUL010000852.1:0-1914 GCF_054177685.1 Pseudomonas sp. P5_A2_2 | reverse complement strand
GGCGGCGGTGCAAGCACCGCCGACGTCAGGTCAGATCAAACTTTCTGATAAAGCTGACTGCCTTCCTGCTTGAACCGCTCGGCCTGTTCGGCCATGCCCTGGGCGACGTCCACGTCGACCGCTTCGATCCGTTGGTTGGCCGCATACTCGCGGACTTCCTGGGTGATCTTCATCGAGCAGAATTTCGGCCCGCACATCGAGCAGAAGTGCGCGACCTTGGCCGAATCCTTCGGCAGGGTTTCATCGTGATACGAACGGGCGGTGTCCGGATCGAGGCCCAGGTTGAACTGGTCTTCCCAGCGGAATTCGAAACGCGCCTTGCTCAAGGCATTGTCGCGGATCTGCGCGCCCGGGTGCCCCTTCGCCAGATCGGCGGCGTGCGCGGCGATCTTGTAGGTGATGATCCCGGTCTTCACGTCGTCCTTGTTCGGCAAGCCCAGGTGTTCCTTCGGCGTCACGTAGCAAAGCATGGCGCAACCGAACCAGCCGATCATCGCCGCACCGATGCCGGAGGTGATGTGGTCGTAGCCCGGCGCGATGTCCGTGGTCAGCGGGCCGAGGGTGTAGAACGGTGCCTCGTCGCAGCACTCCAGCTGCTTGTCCATGTTCTCTTTGATCAACTGCATCGGCACATGGCCAGGGCCTTCGATCATGGTCTGCACGTCGTGCTTCCAGGCAATCTTGGTCAGCTCGCCGAGGGTTTCCAGTTCGCCGAACTGCGCTTCGTCGTTGGCGTCGGCAATCGAGCCGGGACGCAGGCCATCGCCCAGCGAGAAGCTGACGTCGTAGGCCTTCATGATTTCGCAGATGTCTTCGAAATGGGTGTAGAGGAAGTTCTCTTTGTGGTGCGCCAGGCACCACTTGGCCATGATCGAACCACCCCGGGAGACAATGCCGGTCACGCGCTTGGCGGTCATCGGCACGTAGCGCAACAGCACGCCAGCGTGGATGGTGAAGTAATYGACGCCCTGCTCGGCCTGTTCGATCAGCGTGTCGCGGAACAGCTCCCAGGTCAGGTCTTCGGCCACGCCGCCKACTTTTTCCAGGGCCTGGTAGATCGGCACGGTACCGATCGGCACCGGCGAGTTGCGGATGATCCACTCGCGGGTTTCGTGGATGTGCTTGCCGGTGGACAGGTCCATGATGTTGTCCGCGCCCCAGCGAATACCCCAGGTCAATTTCGCCACTTCTTCTTCGATGGACGAACCCAGGGCGCTGTTGCCGATGTTGCCGTTGATCTTCACCAGGAAGTTACGGCCGATGATCATCGGTTCCAGTTCGGTGTGGTTGATGTTGGCCGGAATGATCGCACGGCCGCGGGCGATCTCGTCACGGACGAATTCGGGGGTGATGATTTTCGGTACGCTGGCGCCGAAGCTGTGGCCCGCGTGTTGCTGGTCCAGCAGGCCGGCGGCGCGGGCCTCTTCCAGCTTCATGTTTTCGCGGATGGCGACGTATTCCATCTCGGCGGTGATGATGCCTTTGCGCGCGTAGTGCATCTGGCTGACGTTGGCACCCGGTTTGGCGCGGCGCGGGTTGTTGACGTGGGCGAAGCGCAGCTTGGCCAGCTCCGGATCGGCAAGGCGCTCCTGGCCGAAGTTGGAGCTCAGGCCGCTCAGGCGCTCGGTATCGCCACGGGATTCGATCCACGGCGAACGCACGTCAGCCAGGCCTTTGCGCACATCGATGATGACATTGGGGTCGGTGTAGGGGCCCGAGGTGTCGTACACCACTACCGGCGCGTTGATTTCGCCGCCGAAGTCGGTCGGGGTCACGTCCAGGCTGATTTCGCGCATCGGCACGAGGATGTCGGGACGACTGCCCTGGACATAAATTTTTTGCGAGCGGGTAAACGGCTTAACCGATTGCTGATCGACCTTGGCCGAGTCACTCAGAGTGGTTGCGATTTTTGAT
>NZ_JBGCUL010000851.1:0-1915 GCF_054177685.1 Pseudomonas sp. P5_A2_2 | reverse complement strand
GCACACTGTTGCGCTACACCAGCTCCGGAGCATTCGTGCTTAGTGGCTACACCGCCGTGGTCATTGCATTGCTGGCGATTCCCGATCAGGACGGTACCTTTTTGCTGGCGGTGACCCGCCTCACCGAAACCTTGCTGGCGGTTGCCTGTGTGTGCGTGGTCAGCCTGCTCACCGCCCGGCCGGAAGCTGTGGCACGGGACTACTTCGCCAGGATCGATCAAATCACCCGGTTGCTGGCCACCCATGCCAGCGCCGTCATCCGCACCGAAGAGAGCGAAGCGGATTTCCAGCAGCGACAAATGCAGCTGTTGGGGCAGATCAGCGGCCTGGAGGGCGTGCGCCGGCACATGTATTACGATGCGCCGCGATTGCGCAGTGCCAACGGACTGGTGCAACTGTTGGGCAATCAATTGGTGTTGTTGACCGCGCGGCTGACCGCCTTGCGCCACCAGCGGCTGTTGTTGACCGAGCGCTGGGAAGGCGAGCTACCTGAAGAAATTCAACGGCTGCGCGCCGAAGAACTGGCCTTTCTCGATGAACTGGCGCGGGAAGGGCGTTCGCTGTCCAGTGAAAAGCGCCATCATCTCACGTCGCTGCAACAACGCTTTGATGAGCTGGCCTACAGGGCCGAACAATTGAGCGAGCCGCTGCCGGCCACCTTGCGCTCGCTGGCCTGGTCATTGCGCTGGGAGCAGGCACGCCTGCTGCAGCAGCTTGAGCAGATTCTGGAGTTGAGTGATGCCATCCAGAGCGGGCGACCCGCCAGCAGCATGTTTCGCGGGCGGGAAAACCCGCTGCACCTGGACTTCACCCTGGCAACCATGAATGCCGTCCGGGCCTTTTCCGCGCTGTTGATCGCCGGCCTTATCTGGATCGAAACCGGCTGGGACGGTGCGCGAGGCGGGATGGTGCTGGTGGGCATCCTGTGTTCGCTGATGTCGACGTTTCCCCGGCCGCTGCTGGCCGTTCAAAGCTATGCGCGGGGGTTCGGGCTGGCGCTGTTGGCCTCGGCACTGCTTCAGTTCATGTTTGTGCCGATGATCAGCAATTTCGAGATGCTTGCCTTGTTGCTGGCGCCCTTGCTCTACGCCGTTGCGGTGGGTCTGGCCAGTCCCGCCACTACAGGTACCGGCATTGGCCTGGGGCTCACGACTTTTCTGTTGCTCGGCCCGTTGAACGTGGGGATTGGCCAGAACACCGCGAGCCAGTGGTTCGAGTTTGCCGGGGCTTATACCTGCGCGACCGTGCTGGCGTTGAGTGTGTATGCGTTGATCTTTCCGTTCATGCCGGATTTGYGCATGCGCCGGCTCCATAAAGAGAGCTGCGAACAGGTGTACGCCTTGCTGAAAACCTCGGCGACCGATGAGCAGCAGTTTGCATTCGAGAGCCGTATGGTCGATCGCCTGACCATGATGCTGGGGCTGCTGCCGGCGACCCGGGAGCCACAATCGCGTGAGCGGTTCCAGGTCAGCCTGGCCTGCATGGCACTGGGTATCGCCTTGAATCAGCTCAGGCAGCAGGGGCAAAACAACGCTCTGCTGAGTCCGGATCTGCAAAGTCGCCKGTTTTCGACAGTGCGGGAAACTGGGAGGCTGGTCGCCGGTCGACCCGGGGTCGAAGTGGCGCAGGTGCTCGATAGCCTCCACACCCTGGGCGACGAACTGGATGCCCTGCATACCGATGTTCATGAGCACTTGTGGTCGGTGTTCCGTATGCGTGTGGCGCTGTTGATCGTGGTGTCGTTCGTCGAGCGCTATCGCGGCTACTTTCAACCCGCAGGCCTTGAAGGAGACCCTGTCCTTGCCCATTGATCTGGAAGTGGGTGGTGCCTACCTGCCCCCGATTGCTCAGGCGCTGCTGCTGGGCGTGCCGATTTTCCTGCTGCTGGACTGGACGTTGCGGCGCCTCGGTGTGC
>NZ_JBGCUL010000850.1:0-1918 GCF_054177685.1 Pseudomonas sp. P5_A2_2 | reverse complement strand
GGAAATCACCAATCATTTGGGGACGGTGCATGCGATTGCCATGTGTAACGCCGCCGAACTGGCTGCCGGGATGATGACCGACGTTTCCATTCCCGCCGGCGCACGCTGGATTCCYAAAGGCATGACCGTCGAATACCTGGCCAAGGCCAAGAGCGATGTGACGGCGGTAGCCGAGGGGGATGCCGTGGACTGGACCACTGAAGGCGACAAGATCGTGCCGGTGGACATTCACGATGCCGAGGGCAAGAAGGTGTTCACGGCGCGGATTACCATGAATGTGAAGCTGGCCTGAAGGCTGACAAAGCTTTCGCAGGCGAATCGGTCAACTGTGGGAGCGAGCTTGCTCCCACAGGGGGATCTGTGGTGTTTGGGGGAGTGCGGTCAGACCAGGCGCAACCGAGGGCCGGCGGCCGGCACCGCATCATCCCCCAACCGCCCCCGCACAAATTCATTGGCCTTGCGCGTCAATTGGTCCAGATGCCGGTCGCGCTGTTTTTCCGCGTCGGTCATGGCCCGCTTGCCATGCTTTTGCAGCAGATAGGTATGAATCTGCCGCACTTCCAGCGAGCTGTAGATCGACGCCACATCCAGCAGTGCCATCAAGCCATCGGTGGCGTGGTCGCGAGTGTTCATCAACACCTGGGTCGCACGCACGCCCACCACCTCGAAGCCCATCGCCTCGAAGTACGGCACCTTGGCCACCGCGCATGTCAGCTCGGCATGGGGATAACGGCCGACCATTTCCCGCAGCATCCGCCGGGCCACGCCCTGGCGCCGATACTCGGCCTGCACCGCCATGTAGGCCACGCCACACGCCTCGGGGTCGTCCTGCACCGGCAGGTACAGTACAAAGCCAATCACCTTTTGCGGATCGTCTTCGTCGGTGGCAACGATCAGCTCCACGGCAATGCCCTTTTCACCGTTCAGCGCCTCCAGATACAGGTGCACCTCATAGCCGATCGCGTATTGATAGAGGTTGTACAGCAGGTTGCTGGGCGGGATCGCGACCATGCTGATGTCGGTCAGGTTGTCGACCACCATCTGCAGGATCTGGCTATTGATGTGCTCGGGGCACGGGGTCTTGAAGTGGCTGATCAGGGGCATTGCGGTGACGGGCTCCGGGAGGCAAGGGCCGCCTATCATAGCGCGCCTGATACGTGCGGTCCGAAAGGTGATGGACAGACATTCCCCATTCATGCGCCATGAGCGTCGCCGGCGTTTGCTTTATGGCTGGAGGCGTTGCGTTTTCGAGACTGGCAGCAGAGTCCGGCACACTTTGTGCTGGATTAACAGGCGTCTTCGCGAACCGGCTCGATCCCCCAGGGGACAGCGGTTTGCCCACAACTCGTTTTTCTGTGGGATCGAGCCTGCTCGCGAGAGCGTCCACTATCACACCCGCCTGTGGTGTGAGTGGGGGGGAATGGGTGGGTGAAGCCCCCAACGTTGAGGATTCCCGCCCACTGCGCCACCACGACCAAAGTCGAATCCATCAAGCGTTTGATATCAAACAGCTATTTTTCTCCCCCCGCCCCCCCGCTTTTGGCGCACCTCTTGCATCGGGCGAATTGCGAATATCAGTCACACCGGCGCGCGCCAAGGGAAACAAAATGAAAAACCCACCTGACCTCAAGTCGCTCGGCTTTTTCCGAAAACCGAGCATCGCCGCTGTGATGCTGATCAACATCAGCCTCGGCAACGCCAACGCCGTACCGCTGGATGATTTCGGCCCGCCACCCCCGACGGACCCCTCGGCGTTTAGCAATCCGCCGGCCGACCTCGATGCCGCGGCGGCTGCCTTGCGGGCCATGCCACCCGTCTACCAGGGCTCCATCGCCCTGCCCAATGGCGCTTTTGGTACCCGCCTCACCACGCCAACGACCGACAACGTGCTGCCGCCAGCCCTGCAGACATCCTTCAA
>NZ_JBGCUL010000849.1:0-1928 GCF_054177685.1 Pseudomonas sp. P5_A2_2 | reverse complement strand
GTGCTCTCAAAATACTGCAGGAATATCTTCTGTGGGGTTTCACGCCTTGCTGAAACCAACATGGATGCGTCCTGCTGTTCATCGTTCTTGACAACCGCGATTCGATGCGCACGCTCATTCAATGCGGCATCAAAYCGCTCCTGCGTCACGCCCTCYCCCAACACACGCACCTCAACGGATGAATGATCGGCGCCCAACCCGTAGTAGAGTTTCACATCGCCACCACCAATCCAGTTGGCCGGTAAATCAATCAAGCCTCGGCCCAACCCCCAGGTGCGCATGTTGCTTGTCATTTCGCTCACGTTACGTTTCTCCTGTTCGCTGGGTTGTTTGAAGGCCGCACAGCCGGTGAGAGAACCCAGCACCATGCATGTCAAAAAAAGAATCAGCTGACGCATAGCGGCCTCTTGGCTTTCGCTGCGATTTTGATGAGTGAATAGAGGGTGAAGTGCTGCGTTAGCGGGTTGGCATAGGAGGCTTCATGATCAAAGCCGGGCGCCTTGATTTGCTGGCGGACTTCGCCATTGCGCGCACGCTTTATAGGCGCGCTGCCCGAGCTCACTGGGACGGTGCCGTCGCCGGAGCCATCCTGCATTTGGCAATGCAGTTCCCAATAGCTGGTCTGCACGGTTCTGACCGGCGCGTCGGGATCACCACGCAGGGGTAGCACGGCCTCGGCTTGCCCGCCGACGTACAACGGGCTACGTCCGTCGTCGCGCACCTCATGCATTTGCAGGCTGGACACCGTGAAGGCATCGGGGCTTGAAGCAAAGAGGCCATTGAGGCGAGACCCGCGCTGCATTTTCCAAGTGATAGATTCGAAGCTGGGGTGCTTGTCTTCGCTGCCGTAGTAGACGTAGGTTTGAGGGTGATAGGAGCCGCTAATACGTTGATGAAAGGATTTTGCCTTTTTAATGTTGTCCGCAAATGTTTCCCACGTAATCGGATCACCATCCTTCGGTGCCAACCACTCCTCACGCAGTAATCCCCACCAACGGTCGCGACGTAAATAGATCTCTTCGTAAGGGTCTTTTATAGGCTGACGCGGCATCGCCGAAACGCCTTGATTGTCGATCAGTCTCAGCCAACCCGGGGAATAATCTAGTGTAGGCAGCAATTGCAAGGCACCAGGCGCCTGCGCAAAAACGGCGGTCACTTCCTGGCCGGTCGGGCCAATCACTGCTCCGGCAATGAGATCTTCGTCGCTCATGCCGACCTTGCAACGGCGATAAGCGACCGGAGCCCCAGTGGCGGGCATTACCCCATGCACGACGCCAGCAATTTTGGCGGCCATGCCGGGCAACTGTGCACATCGTCGAACCACCAATCCGCCCATGGAGTGGGTGACCAGAATGACTTGCTGACAGTTTCGACCGTATTGGTGCGTCAGTTCGTCAATGCGTTCGGCCAGGCGCTGTGCAGCGACTTTGTTGGAATCCAACCAGTTATATCCACACGCATGCACCGGCATCCGATAACCGCCGCGCGCCACCAGCTCATCCGAGACAATCGACGGCAACTGGCTGGCCAAGGTGGTACCCAGCCCAGGCATACCGATGGGGATTTCGGGTTTTAACCGGGTGATGTGAGTCGGCCCCGGCTCGACGGCGACGGTATGCAGGTGCTCCGGCCGAATGTCGAATTGTGGCCATTGGTGAGGCAGGAACTCACTATTGAGCGCCTCTTCCAACCAGAGCAGAAAAGCGTGATAGCTGGTTTCACTGACCTCGCCCCAGCCACGTTCTTCATAGCGTTTGCGCAGAGCCAGGAGGGTCTTTTTCCTGCCCAGCCCTGGCTGCGCCAGTACCGTACCGGCAGCCCGTTCAGGCACCGCGCCTTGGTTGTCGACTTCCACCCTGGCCGGGTGCAACAGTTTTTGTCGTATACCGGCCTTTTTGTTGATCCAGTTCATGGCCAGCCACATATTC
>NZ_JBGCUL010000848.1:0-1928 GCF_054177685.1 Pseudomonas sp. P5_A2_2 | reverse complement strand
CTGGTACACCCATCCATCACGCACCAGTGGCACCACGCGCGCTTGGCCGGGCACTGCCGATTGTCGATCTGGTCCAACGCAATGAAGCCAAGCGTCCACCCGAGGATCAGCGTTTCCTGCTGTCGTCGTTCCCAGAGCCGGACAACGACCAGCAACAACGCATGGTGATCTCAGCCCCGGCGTTGGGCGCGGTGCCGCCTCGGCCTTACCTGGCCATCAGTTGCGAATCGAAAATCTCCCGCTTGCAACTGGTGCTGGATGAGCCAGCCAAGCCCAACAGAATTCGCATCCAGCTGTTCAAGGATGAGCGCCCGGTGTTCGAGGCCTATCAGTGGCAGGTGCTGGACGATGCCGGCCTGGTGGTCGACGCCGGACGCGGGCTACAGGCTATTTCCCTATTGCGCAACATGGGTGGCGGCCAGCGCCTTCGACTCGAGAGCGACTATCCCAGGCTGCACGGCTTGGTGTTTGACGTCGAAGGCCTGGGCGAACTGATCGAGCAGGAGCGCCAAGTATGTCGCTGGTAATCGACGTGCCGGCGGACACCGTCAAGCTGCTGCTGACACCCATCGAGCCCGAGCAATCCGCCGGCCATTTTGATGTGGAGGATGAAACCTACCAGGCCATCGACCAGGAAATGGTCAAGCTCGGCGGCTTGCGCGAGAGCGATATCGACTGGCCGTATATCGACGAAGCCTCCCGTCAATACCTGGCGATCCAGTGCAAGCACTGGCGCATCGTCGCCCATCTGCATGTGGTCTGGCTGCGCACCCGGCAATGGGCACGTTGGGCCGATGCCTTGGGCTTGTTGGCCGGCATGGTTGAGCTGTATTGGGACAGTGCCTACCCCAAGCCTGGCCCCACCGGCTACCTGAACAAACGCAAGCAGGTACAGCGTCTGTTGAGCGACCTGGGGCAGATGTTGCCGACCCTGGAGCGCAGCAGTTTTGAACCGGCCTATCAAGCCGCGGCGGAACTGGCCCTGGCCAATCTGCAACGCTGTGCCGAAAGCGCCAAGCTCGACCCCGCGCCGCTGGATGCGTTGCAACGCCAGTTGGATAAATACAGCGAGCCAGTCGTCGCCATTGAGCCCACTCGTGCGGCCACCTCCGGCAGCGTTCTGGATTCAGCCTTTTTTTCCAGCCCCAAACCGCAAGCGCCGAGCAATGAGCGCGAACAACGCCGCGCCGTGTTGAACATGGCCGAGCAGATCAACCAGCAAGACCCTTATGACCCTACCGGCTACCAATTGCGACGCTTCGGCCTGTGGTCGCATCTGCGCACCGCGCCGCCCATCACCCGCGACCGTCGCACCGAATTGACCGCCGTGCCCAAGGACATCGTCGACGGCTACCAGGACGCGCTGAACCATAGCGCCCTGGACCCGAACCTGTTGCTGCGTATCGAAAAAAGCGTCTGCGCCTCGCCGTATTGGCTGCGCGGCAGTTACCTGGCCGCCCACGTCGCCTCGCGCCTGGCGATGGAGGAAGTGGCCGCAGCCATTCGTCAGACCTGTGAGCGTTTTGTCTGCCGTTTGCCGGCGCTACTGGAGTTGTGTTTCAGCGACGGCACGCCGTTCGTGGATGCGCAAACCCAGGCCTGGATCACCGGCGCCGATMAGGCGCAAACCACCAGCAGCCCGGTGCAGGAATACGCCGGCCTGCGCGACGAACTGGCCGCTCAACTGAACACTGAGGGCGTTGAGCGGGTGCTGCTGCGCCTGCAGGAGCTGCACGCCGCCCATGACGCCCCGCGCCAGCGCAGCTACGCCACGGTGATTGCCGCCGATCTGCTCGCATCCCGCGGTCTGTCATGGCTGGCGGATGACCTGTACGCCAGCGTTGCGCGGATGATGCGCGAATCCACAGCGCAGGGCTGGGAGCCGGAGCTGTACAAGAAGGTGGCAGCCGTTATCAATGAAACTGAGG
>NZ_JBGCUL010000027.1:0-20655 GCF_054177685.1 Pseudomonas sp. P5_A2_2 | reverse complement strand
AGTCGCGGCCTCCGCTGGCACGCCAGCTCCTACTGGGTTTGCGCAAACCCTGTAGGAGCTGGCTTGCCAGCGAAGGCCGCGACTCGTTCTGAAGCCTTACCCCATCAACTTTCCGCTTGCAGCTGAAAGCTTGTAGCTGCCTTCAGGCAATATCACTACGACTGAATTCCTCCCCAAGAAAATCGATCAACGTGCGCACCGATGGCAGCAAGCCCCGACGCGAAGGAAAGATCGCATGGATGACACCGCTCTTCGGCGCCCAGCCCGGCACCAGCTCCACGAGTTGCCCGGCAGCGATTTCATCGCGCACCACCACACTGGGCAGGTGCACGATGCCGATCCCGGCGACCGCCGCATGGCGCAACGCCAACAGGTCATCGGTGACCATCCTCGGCGCGTGACGAATCATTGCAGTGCTGCCATCGGCACCGAACAGTTCCCACTGATATTCGCGCTGCGCCGCACCCCAGTGCAGGCTCGGCAAGCCGCTGAGGTCGGCCGGGGAGACCGGTGTCGACAGGCGCGATAAATAGGCCGGGCTGCCGACCACGCTCTGGGTGCTGTTGCCCAGCACCTTCATCACCATGTCGGTGTTTTCCAGCGGCGGAAAGCGTACCCGCAAGGCAATGTCGAAGCCTTCGTGAATCAGGTCGACCCGGCGATTGGTGCTCTCGATGAACAACTCCACCAGCGGGTACTTGAGCATGTAGCGGGTCAACATCGGCCCGACCCAGGAATTGAGCAGCGCCGTCGGGCAACTGACACGCACCAGGCCTTGGGGCTCGGAGCGGTTGCGCTCGATCAGTTCGGCGGCGCTTTCCGCCTCCACGCGCATGGCCAGGCAGCGCTGGTAGTAGGCCTGGCCGATTTCCGTCAACGAGCAATGCCGGCTGGTGCGATGCAGCAGGCGTACGCCGAGGCGTTCTTCGAGTTCGGCAATGCGTCGGCTGAGCTTGGACTTGGGCATGTCCAGCGCCCGGCCCGCTGCGGCGAAACCGTGATGCTCCACTACCTGGGTGAAGTAGTAGAGGGTGTTGAGGTCTTCCACCATCGTTCTCCAAATAGAACGCTAAAGCTGATTTTTGCAGTCTAGCGCAGCAAAGGTCACGGTTTTAAGCTCTGTCCATGGCTTCACTCACCTCATTAGGAGACACCATGAAAAACATCATCGGTATCTACACCAGTCCACGGGCCCATTGGGTTGGCGACGGTTTTCCGGTTCGCACGCTGTTTTCCTACGACAACCTGGGCAAACACATCAGCCCGTTCCTGATGCTGGATCACGCCGGCCCCGCTGAATTCACCCCGACCACCGAACGACGTGGCGTTGGTCAGCATCCTCATCGTGGCTTCGAAACCGTGACTATCGTTTACAAGGGCGAACTGGAGCACCGGGACTCCACCGGCAGTGGCGGCAAGATCGGCCCCGGCGATGTGCAATGGATGACCGCTGCCTCGGGGATCCTGCATGAAGAGTTTCACTCCCAGGGTTTCGCCAAGAGCGGTGGCACCCTGGAGATGGTGCAACTGTGGGTCAATCTGCCGGCCAGGGACAAGATGGCCGACCCCGGTTACCAAACGATCCTCGACGGCGACATCCCGAACATCGCCTTGAAGGACAACGCCGGCAGCCTGCGCCTGATCGCCGGTGAGTTCGACGGTCACCAAGGCCCGGCGCGCACCTTTACCCCGGTCGACGTGTGGGACATTCGTTTGAATGCCGGCAAGTTGCTCACGCTGGATCTGCATGAAGGGCGCAACACCGCACTGGTGGTTTTGCGCGGCACGGTTCAGGTCAATGGCCTGGAGTCGGTGCGCCAGGGGCAGTTGGCCCTGTTCGACCGCAAGGGCGAACAGATGACCCTCGAAGCCAGCGAAGATGCTGTAGTGCTGTTGCTCAGCGGCGAGCCGATCGATGAACCGATCGTCGGTCACGGGCCGTTCGTGATGAACACCGAGCAGGAGATTCACCAGGCCTTCGCCGACTTCCAGTCCGGTCGATTCGGCCGGATGCACGCTTAATTCGCAGCGCTTTTACACCCGACTCTACACAGGATGAGTAGGCCGGTTTTCAGGCCAGGGATGGCTGTTGCCCAAAAGAAAGAGGAAACGCACATGAACACTGTCTACGCGGCCAACTTCAACGGCCAGAAACCGACCATCGACCCCAACGACAGTGCGATGCTGTTGATCGATCACCAGAGCGGACTGTTCCAGATCGTCAAGGACATGGACGTGCCCCAACTGCGCGCCAACGCCATTGCCCTGGCCAAGGCCGCGACCCTGCTGAAGATGCCGGTGATCACTACCGCTTCCGTTCCCCAGGGGCCGAACGGGCCGTTGATCCCGGAAATCCACGAGGCCGCACCCCATGCGCAATACGTGGCGCGCAAAGGTGAAATCAACGCCTGGGACAACCCGGAGTTTCACGCGGCGGTCAAAGCCACCGGCAAGAAAACCCTGGTGATCGCCGGCACCTTGACCAGCGTGTGCCTGGCGTTCCCGTCCATCGCCGCCGTGCATGAAGGCTACAAGGTGTTTGCCGTGGTCGACGCCTCCGGCAACCACTCGAAACTGGCCACCGAGCTGACCGTTGCCCGTCTGGCCCAGGCCGGGGTGGTGCCGATCGACATCATGGCGACGTTATCCGAACTGCAAGGTTCGTGGAACCGTCCGGATGCCGAACAGTGGGCCGCTGTCTACGCCCAGGCCATGCCGCATTATCAGTTGCTGATCGAGAGTTACCTCAAGGCCCAGCAAGTAGCGAACGAACACGAGGCGCTGGACTCCCAGCGCTGACCGGTGACCCCACGCCGATTTCGCCTGGCCCCTGTGGGAGCGAGCTCGCTCCCACATTGGTTTTGTGGTGTTTTTGGGAGGGTGTTCATCCCGCCAAATCAATTGCTCCTACACTATGGCCAATCTGTGCGATCTTCGCGTTATTAGCCCTGGCTGGAGTTGCTTGATGCTGTCTTTCCTCACCGAACACCCATTGATCTGCGCCATGGCGCTGATCCTGATTGACCTCGGGTTGTGGCGTTTAATCGGTGACAACCGCAACCCTTGGAAGCTTCTGTTGCGGGTCACGATTTTCGCGCTATACAGCCTGCTGCTGTTCAACGAAGGCCTGAACCCGATGGAGCCGCCGCCCTGGGCCGACAACGTACCGTTGCACCTGGCGGCCACCGGACTGCAGATCGGCTGGTGGTTGTTCGGCGCGCGGATGCTGACGGTGCTGATCGGCGCGGTGATGATGCAACGGGTGGGGCATACCGGGCGATTGCTCCAGGATTTGCTCGGAGCGGTGATTTTCCTGATCGCGATCATTGCCGCCCTGGCCTATGTACTCGATCTGCCGGTCAAGGGCGTGCTGGCGACGTCCGGTGCGTTGGCGATCATCGTCGGCCTGGCCTTGCAAAGTACCCTCAGCGATGTGTTCTCCGGGATCGTCCTGAACACCACCAAACCCTACCAACTGGATGACTACATCTCCATCGATGGCATGGAAGGCCGGGTCACCGATATCGACTGGCGTGCCACGCGCCTGCAGACCTCCCAGGGTTGCATGGCGGTCATACCCAACTCCCTGGCCGCCAAGGCCAAGATCATCAACTTCAGTCGGCCGAACGATATGTTCGGCATTTCCGTCTCGTTGGAAGTGAGCCCGCATGCGCGACCGAACACGGTGATCGAAGCCCTGGAGCGGGCCATGCAGGGCTGCCGCTTTCTGCTGGAGACACCGTCGCCGAGTGTCGGCCTGAAAAATGCCAGCAACACCGGAGTGGTCTATGAAATCAGCGGGTTTGTCGCGTCGATGGACGAGAAGCGTTCGGTGCGCAATCAACTGTTCGACCTGGCCTACCGGCACTTGCAGGCGTCCGGCGTCAACCTGCTGTCGAGCGTGGAGCCCAATCCGTCGGGCAACCTGTCGCGGCCCCGGGCGTTGCTCGACAGCTCGCCGATTTTCTCCACCTTGCGCCAGGAAGAGAAAGAGACCTTCAGCCAGAACATGACGTTGCAATCGTTCCGCGCCGGGGAAACGATCCTGGAGGCGGGGGAGGTCAGTGATCACTTGTTCATCATTGAGTCCGGTGTGGTCTCGGTGACGTTGTTGCGCCACGGAGCGCCATTCGAATCCGGGCGCATGGGGCCGGGGGAAGTGATCGGCGAGGCCGGCATTCTGACCGACAGTTCGGTGCCGGCGCGGTTTACCGCCAAGACCTTCTGTGGCCTGTACCGCATCGAAAAGTCATACCTCAAGCCGTGCCTGGATGCCCGCCACGACATCAACGATGCGATGCAGGCCTTGCTCGATTACCGGCTGCACAAAGCGAAAACCCTGACCCAGGAGTTGCCGGTGACGGTGGCGAAAAAGGGCTTTTTGCAGTGGTTGCGCAATCGGGTTTGAACTCGGTGGTGAATGGCCGCTGCGCGGCTCGTCGGATCGCCGCCCGGAGCAAGCTCGCTCCCACAGGGAAGTGCGGTCAAATGTGGGAGCGAGCTTGCTCGCGATGACGGCAGTGAACTCACCAAAAGTGAAGAGTGAAATCCATCACACCCGCGCCAGTGGCCTCCTCGACTTCTGAAAAATTGGCTATTTGTGTAAACCGGCCGCGGGACTAACGTAGTGGCACACCCACTTGCCCTGGAGCACGCCATGAAAACCCGTATCGATTTCTACACCGCGTCCCCTGACGCCCTCAAAGCGATGATCGCTTTGGAAACAGCGGTGTCGAAACTGCCGCTGGAAAAAAACCTGATCGAACTGGTCAAGCTGCGTACCTCGCAAATCAACGGCTGCGCCTTCTGCCTGGACATGCACAGCGCCGATGCGCGCAAGGGCGGTGAATCCGAGCGTCGCCTGGCCACACTGTCGGCCTGGCGCGAAACGCCGTTCTTCACCGAGCGTGAACGCGCCGCACTGGCCTGGACCGAGTCTCTGACCCTGATCAGTCAGACCCATGCCCCGGACGAAGACTATGAACTGGCTACCGCACAGTTCGATGCCAAGGAAATGGTCGACCTGACTGTCGCCATCACCACCATCAACGCCTGGAATCGCCTGGCCATCGGCTTCCGAAAAATGCCTCAGGCCTGACCCGCACAAGCATCAATGCGCATCGGCACTCGGCGCGGCCGGTGGTTGCACTTTGCGCATCAAGGGCACCATCGCCGTGGCGACGATGAAGCAGACCATGATCATCAAGAACGCATCGCCATAGGTTTGTGTCTGGGCTTCGCGGTAGGTCAGCAACCATAGTTGATGCAGGCTGGCGGTGACCCCGGCGTCACCACTCTGGCCGAGGGTGGCGAAATTGTTGCCGACCTGGGACAGCCATTGGTTGAGCGCCTCGTTGGTGCTGTTGAGGTTCTCCGCCAGCCGGGTGAAATGCAGGTTGGTACGGTCATTGAGAATGGTCGCACACGCGGCGATGCCGATAGCCCCACCCAGGTTACGCATCAGGTTGAACAACCCCGACGCATGTTTGAGCCGCGCCGGCGCCAGGCCACCGAGCGTCAGCGTCACCGCGGGCGGCACCGCCAGTTGCTGGGCAATCCCGCGCAAGGCTTGCGGCAGCATCAGTTCCTTGGCCCCCCAGTCATGGGTGATCGGGCTGAAATCCCACATCGACAAGGCGAACAGCCCAAGGCCGGTCATCATGATCCAGCGCAGGTCGACGCGGTTGGCCAGAAAGGCGTACAGCGGAATCGCCATGATCTGGAACACCCCGGTGGAGAAAACCGCCAGTCCAATGTCCAGCGCTCCATAGCCCCGCACCCGGCCGAGAAACAGCGGCGTCAGGTAAATGGTGGCGAACAGGCCGATGCCGGTGACGAACGAGAAGAAACAGCCAAGGGCGAAGTTGCGATCCTTCAAGGCGCGCAAATCGACAATCGGATTGGCTACATGCAAGGTCCGGCCGATGAATGCCAGGCCGGCCAGGCCACTGATCCAGGCTGTGGTCAGGATCGTGCGGTCGCTGAACCAGTTCCAGCGCGGGCCTTCTTCGAGGGTGTATTCCAGGCAGCCGAGGAACAGCGCCAGAAACACCATGCTCAAGTAATCCGCGCCTTTGAGCAGCGACAGTTCCGGCTGGTCGATTTTCACCAGCATCGGCACGGCCACGGCGACAAAGATGCCGGGGACCAGGTTGATGTAGAACAGCCAGTGCCAGGACGATATGTCAGTGATCCAGCCACCGATCACCGGCCCCAGGGTCGGTGCCAATGAGGCCACCGCGCCGATGGTCGCGGCGGCGATCACCCGTTGCTTGCCGGTGAAGAACACGAACGCGGTGGTGAACACCATCGGGATCATCGAGCCGCCCAGAAACCCTTGCAGGGCACGGAAGGCGATCATGCTCTGGATGTTCCAGGCCACGCCGCACAGCAGGCTGGTCAGGGTGAAGCCCACGGCGGACGCGCAGAACAGCCAGCGCGTCGAGAACACCCGGGACAGCCAGCCCGACAGCGGGATCACGATGATTTCGGCGATCAGGTAACTGGTTTGCACCCACGCGGTTTCGTCGGTGCCGGCGGAGAGCCCGCCGCCTATGTCACGCAACGAAGCCGAGACAATCTGGATATCCAGCAGCGCAATGAACATGCCGATGCACATGCTGGCAAAGGCGAAGACCTTGGTCGCCGTCGCCATGTTCGCGGCATTGAACGGTTGCGCCGGGGCGGCGAGGGCGCGGCTCATGGCGCGCTGGCCACGGCTGGCGCTTCAGGCTCCTTGCGCGTGTCCACTTCAGCGGTGACCGACAACCCCGGACGCAGGTGGCCGAGTACGCTGTCGGCCGGATCGAGGTGAATCCGCACCGGCACCCGCTGCACGATCTTGGTGAAGTTGCCGGTGGCGTTTTCCGGTGGCAACACACTGAATTGCGAACCGCTGGCGGGGGCGAGGCTGTCCAGGTGACCGTGGAACTCCTGACCCGACAGCACATCGGCATGGATCACCACCCGTTGCCCCGGCACCATGTGCGCCAGTTGGTCTTCCTTGAAGTTGGCATCGACCCACAATCCGCTGGAAGGCACCACCGAGAGCAATTGCGAGCCGGCCTGGGCATAGGCGCCGACCCGTGCCCGGCGATTGCCGATCACACCGTCAACCGGTGCCTTCAGTTCGGTGTAGCCGACATTCAATTGCGCCAGATCGCGCTCGGCCCTGGCCTGGATCAAGGCGGCCCGGGCTTGTTGTTTCTGGGTGTCGATCACATTCAACTGGCGTTGCGCGGCCAGCAGTTCAGCCTGGGCGCGGTTGCTTTGGGCCTGGGCCGTCTTGAACGTGGCGTTGGCCCGCTGGGCGCTTTCCACCGAGACGGCGTTGGTGGTCACCAGTTTTTTGTAGCGGGCATCGTCATCCCGCGAACGGTCAGCTTCCGCACCGGCGGCGTCGATGCCGGCACGGGCCTGGCCGATGACGGCCTGTTGCAGTTGTTCGGTGGCATCGAGGTTGGCCAGCAAGGCCTCCTGGGCGGCCACGGCGCCTTCGGCCTTGGCCAGGTTGGCGCGGTAGTCGCGCGAATCGAGACGGATCAGCACGTCGCCGGCCTTGACCTTCTGATTGTCGGTCACCAGCACTTCGTCGATATAACCCGCCACTTTCGGCCCGATCACTGTTACGTCACCACCAATGTAGGCGTCGTCGGTTTCCTCGATGAAGCGGCCGGCGCTCCACCAATGCGCGCCATACACACCGGCCAATACCAGCGCTGCGATTGCCACGGCGGGCAAAAGCAGGCGTTTGAGCAGGGGGGGCTTGGCGGCAGTCACCGGGGCAGCCAGGTCGGGTTCAACGGTGGACATGCTGGTCATGGAGGATTACCTGTTGGAGCGGGGGGTTAATTATTACGGATGTAATATGATGTATGTAATATTTCGTGGCAAGTGGTTTTTGCTGCCGGTCGTCAGGTGTTATTTCAGCCAGTCGCCGGGGGTGAGGCCGGTCATGTCCTTGAAGAACGCGATGAACGCGCTGTCACTGGCAAATCCCAGTTCAAAGGTGCTGTAGCCGATGTTTCGTCCCGTCGCGAGCAATTCGATGGCGCGCATCAAGCGCCACTGTTGCCGCCATTGCTGATAGCTCATGCCGGTCTCGCGCTGGAAGATTCGTCCGATGGTTCGGCCGCTGGCACCGATTTGATCCTGCAGCACCTGAAGTTGGGGCGGCAGCTTCTCCACGTTGTTGAGCAGTGGTGCCAGACGCTTGTCAGTCGGCAACGGCAGCAGCATGGGCTGACGGGCCGCGTCGCGAATTTCGCTCAGGCACAGTCCCAGCAGATGGACGTATTTTCCCTGCTGCCAGGCGGTGTCGAAGCTGGCGTGGGCTATCGACTCCAGCACGACCCGCAGCAACGGGCTGACTTCAATCACGCAGACCTGTTGCGGCAGGTCCGCGCATAACGCGGGGCTCAGGTAAATGGAACGGTAATCGACGCTCTGTTGCATCACGGCGCGATGGGCCACACCGCAAGGAATCCAGGCCGCGCGCGAGGGTGGCAACAGGCACAGCTGCTGCGCCAGGGTAATGCGCGTACAGCCCTGGCGGGTGAACAGCAGTTGCCCGCGTTGATGTCGATGCATGCCCGAATCGTGAACGCCGAGGGTGGCGGCGATGCCGACAACCGGTGCGGTGAAGCTGTCGGGATCGAAGGGTGCGTGGGCGTCGAGCCAGGCCATGGGTTGTCCGATTTCAACTATAAATTGGCAGAATCTTGATATTACGTCAGTCACGACTTCTTAAGCTGCATCGCAGTTTCTTTCAGGAGTGAAGTCGTGATGGATGACAGGAAAATCGTGGTATTGGCTGTCGCGCTGCTGATGTTCCCGCAGTTGGCGCAATCCATTTATAGCCCGGCGCTGGCGGACATTGCCCGGGTCTTCGGCGTCGGTCCGCAGGCGTCGGCGCAAATGCTTTCCGTGTATTTCCTGGCGTTCGCGTTCGGTGTGGTGGTGTGGGGCCGGATGTGCGACCTGATCGGGCGTCGCCCGACGATGCTTGCCGGGTTCGCCCTGTACGCCGCTGCTTCGTTGATGGCGCTCAGTGTCAGCACATTCGATGCACTGTTGGCGACCCAAGGCCTGGCCGCCTTTGGCGCAGCGGTGGGCTCGGTCGTTACGCAAACCTTGTTGCGCGACCGCTTCAAGGGGGCGGCACTGGCCCAGGTGTTTTCGGTCATGGGCATCGCACTGGCTGCCAGCCCGGCCATTGGGCTGTTCACCGGCGCAAGCCTGGTGCAAGGCTTCGGTTATCCAGGCGTGCCGGGAGGGCTTCTGGTGCTATCGGTTGGACTGTGGTTCTGGTGCCTGCGGGTTTTACCGGAAACCCGCCCACGGCAGGTGGCTTCGCCCGCGCTGTTCGAGACACTGTGGCAAATGCTCCGGGATCGCGATATCTGGCGTTCGACGTTGTTGGTAGCAACCTTCAACATTGCCCTGTTCAGCTACTACAGCCTGGGGCCCTTCATGTTTGAGCGGCTGGGGCTGAGTGCGCAAATGTTCGGCTACAGTGGCGTCATCCTGGCCCTGGGTTCCGGCCTTGGCGCCTGGCTCAACAAGAGGCTGTTGCAACGAGGGTTGAGTGGTGCCCAATTGATCCAGATGTCGGGATCACTGACATTGCTTGGCGCCAGTTTCGTCTGGCTGATGGAGGACAGTGTGCTGTTCGTGCTGGCGATGTTGTTGGTGGTGCTGGCCTTCGGCATGGCCATCCCGAACATCCTTGGTTCAGCCCTGGTCAACTATGGCGATCGACTGGGTACGGCGGGGGCATTGTTTGGTTTGCTGTATTACTTGTTGATCGGTGGCGGGCTGATGCTCGTGGCGTGGGGGCAAGCACTGGGTGAAACCTTGATGGTATGCGCTGTGCTGGCGATGGTGATTGCCGGACGAGCCCGTCATGCGCGGATTTGCGTCGGTTGAAGAGGTCTATGTGGGAGCAAGCTCGTACCCACATAGAATCGCTACTGGTTTACTGGAATGAAAAAGGCCGGTGATCAGCGCGATCACCGGCCTTTTTTACTGCTATTGCTTAGGTGCGTTCGAAAATCGCCGCAATCCCCTGGCCACCACCGATGCACATGGTCACCAGCGCATAACGGCCGCCGGTGCGGTGCAATTCGTGGATGGCCTTGGTGGCGATGATCGCGCCGGTGGCGCCCACTGGGTGACCCAGGGCGATGCCCGAGCCGTTCGGGTTGACCTTGGCCGGGTCGAGATCGAGTTCCTGGCTCACTGCACAGGCCTGGGCGGCGAAGGCGATGTTGGCTTCGATTACGTCCAGGTCGGCGACGGTCAGGCCGGCGCGCTTGAGCGCCAGGCGGGTGGCCGGGATCGGGCCCAGGCCCATGAATTCCGGTTCGACGCCGGCGTGGGCGTAACTGACCAGGCGGGCGAGGGGTTTCAGGTTGTTGGCCTGGACCGCGTTGCCGCTGGCCATGACCAGTGCCGCTGCACCGTCGTTGAGACCCGAGGCGTTGCCGGCGGTGACTGAGCCGTCCTTCTTGAACGCTGGCTTCATCGCCGCCAGTTGTTCCAGGGACGTGGCGCGCGGATGTTCGTCGACGCTGAACAGTTTAACGCCTTTGCGATCCTGGATTTCCACGGTCGCGATCTGCTCGCTGAAGTAGCCGTTGGCAATCGCGTGGGCCGCGCGTTGCTGGTCTTCCAGGGCCAGGGCGTCCTGCATTTCGCGGGTGATGCCGTTGCGCGCGGCGACGTTCTCGGCGGTGATGCCCATGTGGATGCCATGGAAGGGGTCATGCAGGATACCGAGCATGTAGTCGATGACCTGGGCGTTGCCCATGCGCGAACCCCAACGGGCGGCCGGCATCAGGTACGGGCCGCGGCTCATGGATTCGGCACCGGCGCCGACGACGATGTCGGCATCGCCGAGCATCAGGGTCTGGGCGGCGTTGATGATCGCTTGCAGGCCCGAACCGCACAGGCGGTTGACGTTGTAGGCCGGGGTTTCTTTCGGAATGCCGGCGTTCATCGCGGCGACGCGGGAGATGTAGGCATCGCGGGTTTCAGTCGGGATCACGTTGCCCATCACCAGATGGCCAACGAGCGCCGGGTCCACGGCGGCTCGCTCCAGGGCGGCTTTCACGGCCGTGGTCGCGAGGTCGGCCAGTGGCACGTCCTTGAGCGAACCGCCGAAGGTACCGATGGCGGTACGGGCGGCGCTGACGACGTAGATTTCCGGAGTGTTCATGGCTGGTTTCCTTTCGGTGGATTCTTGTCTGTACTGCGATTGAGCAGGGCGCTCAAGGCGGTTTTCGCCTCGTCGGTATTCAAGCGCTGAATGAACAGCGTGTTTTCTTCGCGCAGGGTGGTTTCCAGTTCGGCCAGGGAAGCCTGCTTCATCAACTGACGGGACTGACGCAAGGCTTGCTGGGGCATCGCCAAAAAGCGTTGGGCGATTTTCTGCGCCGCCGCCAGGCATTGCTCGCCATCGTCGAAGGCTTCGTTGGCAATGCCCCAGTTCACCGCGTCATTGCCATCCAGACCGTCACCCAGCAACAGCAGACGAGCTGCACGGGCATGGCCGAGCCGGCGTGGCAGCAGCAGGCTGGCGCCGAATTCGGGACACAGGCCGATGTTGACGAACGGCATGCGCAGCTTGGCGTTACGGGTGACCAGCACCTGATCGCAATGCAGCAGTAACGTGGTGCCGATGCCGATGGCCGCCCCGCAGACTGCCGCGATCAGCGGTTTTTGCAGGCGCGTAACGACCTTCATCAGGTGGACTGCCTGGGCATCCAGATGAGTGGGCGGGTGCTGGAGGAAATCCACCAGATCATTGCCGCTGGTAAAGCAGGTCGGGCCGCCAGTGATGATGATCACGCCGGTCTGCGCGTCTTCGTCGGCGGCCTGCAACAGGTCGGCCAGGTGCGTGTACATGGCGTTGTTCAGCGCATTGAGCTTGTCCGGGCGGTCGACGGTCAGCGTCAACACGCCGTCGCGTCGCTCGTGTTTGATCAGGTCGGTCATCGCAGGCTCTGCAGGGTCGGTTCAGGGCTGCCACTTTAAGCGCCGGACAAACCCCGGATCTATGGCAAAACGGGTCAACTGCACTGCCGCTTTTTGCCATGCCGGTGAGCCAAAGGCGACACACACCCATTCGGGGTATGGCCGCGCCCGGCGAATCCACCAATAGTGAAGGCATCCGCTCATCCAGAGCCGAACTCGCTATAAGGTGCATTTGCTATGGGCAAGACGCTGCTTAAGGTGATTTCCAGTCTGTTTGTTGTACCGCTGACATTGAATGCCTACGCCGCTCAGGTGGACGACAGCAAGACGCTGCGGCTTTACAACTGGGCGGACTACATCGGTGCAAAAACCGTGGCCGATTTCGAAAAGGCCACCGGTATCAAGGTGGTCTACGACACCTTCGATTCTTATGAAACGGTGCAGGCCAAGTTGCTCACCGGCCATTCCGGTTATGACCTGATCGTGTTGAACGCCTCCCTCGCGCCGCCGTTGATCAAGGCCAAGGTGTTCCAACCGCTGGACAAGAAGCTGCTGCCGGGCTGGACCAATCTGGACCCGAAAGTCCTGGAGGATTTACAAGGGTATGATCCGGGCACCACCTATTCGGCGCCGTACACCTGGGGCAGCAACGGGGTCACCTACAACGTCGACAAGATCAAGGAACGCATGCCGGATGCGCCGATCGGTTCGCTGGCGATGGTCTTCGATCCGAAGATCGTCTCGCGCTTCGCTGACTGCGGCGTGACCCTGCTCGATGCCCCGACCGAAGTCATCCCCATGGCCCTGAAGTACCTGGGGCGTGATCCACGCAGCGCCGCACCGGAGGATCTGAAAGCCGCCCAGGACTTGCTGCTGTCGGTGCGGCCGTACATCCGCAAGTTCGACTCGGTCAATTACCTGACCAGCCTGCCCAACGGCGATGTGTGCGTGGCCATGACCTGGTCCGGCGACTACGCCACCGCCATGGCCCGCGCCGCGGAAGCCAAGAAGAAGATCGACCTGGCGTACTTCATCCCCAAGGAAGGCTCGCTGATCTGGTTCGACAACCTGTACATCCCGGCCGACGCGCCCCACGTCGCCAATGCCCACAAGTTTCTCGAATTCCTGATGCAACCGCAGGTGATGGCAGACGTGAGCGACTTCATCAATTACGCCAACAGCAACGCCGCGGCTACGCCCTTGTTGAACGCCGCTGTGCGCGACAACCCGGCCATCTACCCCGACGCGCAAACCCGCGAGCGGCTGTTCCCGCAGAAGACCCAGGACGCCAAGGACATGCGGGCGATTACCCGGGTCTGGAGCACCGTGAAAAGCGGCATCTGATGGGTTCGAACGTTAGTCAATTCGGTTAGAGGATTATTTATGGCGACGCCAACACGCAGCGTTTTTTCCCCAGCGGACGAGTCCCGGCTGGTCAAGGCCGACAAGGCTCACCATATGCACGGCTATCACGTGTTCGACGAACACGCAGAACAAGGCTCGCTGAACATTGTCGCTGGCGATGGCGCCTACATCTACGACACCCAGGGCAACCGCTTTCTCGATGCGGTGGGCGGCATGTGGTGCACCAACATCGGTTTGGGCCGTGAGGAAATGGCCGAAGCCATCGCCGATCAGGTACGCCAGTTGGCCTATTCCAATCCGTTTTCCGACATGTCGAACAACGTGGCGATCCAGCTGTGCGAAAAACTCGCCAGCCTCGCTCCCGGCGACCTCGACCACGTGTTCCTGACCACCGGCGGCTCCACCGCCGTGGACACTGCGTACCGGCTGATCCAGTACTACCAGAACTGCCGTGGCAAACCCGAGAAGAAGCACATCATTGCGCGGTTCAACGCCTATCACGGCTCCACCACCCTGACCATGTCGATCGGCAACAAGGCCGCCGACCGGGTGCCGGAGTTCGATTACGCCAACCCGCTGATCCACCACGTCTCCAACCCGAACCCGTACCGTGCACCCGATGGTATGGACGAAGCGCAGTTCCTCGAGTTCCTGGTCAAGGAGTTCGAAGACAAGATCCTCTCGATTGGCGCGGACAAGGTCGCCGGATTCTTCGCCGAACCGATCATGGGCTCGGGCGGGGTGATCATTGCGCCCCAGGGTTACCTCAAGCGTATGTGGGATGTGTGCCAGCGCTACGACATCCTGTTCGTCGCCGACGAAGTGGTGACCTCGTTCGGGCGTTTGGGCAAGTTCTTCGCCTCCCATGATGTGTTTGACGTGCAGCCCGACATCATCACCACCGCCAAGGGCCTGACCTCGGCTTACCTGCCGCTGGGTGCGTGCATCTTTTCCGAGCGCATCTGGAAGGTCATCGCCGAGCCGGGCAAGGGCCGCTGCTTCACCCACGGCTTCACCTACAGCGGGCATCCGGTGTGCTGCACCGCGGCGCTGAAGAACATCGAGATCATCGAGCGGGAAAACCTGCTGGCCCATGTCGATACGGTGGGGGCTTATCTGGAAGAGCGCCTGGCAACCCTGCGGGACTTGCCGCTGGTGGGGGATGTGCGCTGCCAGAAACTCATGGCCTGTGTGGAGTTCGTTGCCGATAAACGCACCAAGGCACTGTTCCCCGACGAGATCAACATCGGCGAGAAAATCCACGTGCGGGCCCAGGCCCGGGGCTTGCTGGTGCGGCCGATCATGCACCTCAACGTCATGTCGCCACCGTTGATCCTGACGTTCGCCCAGGTCGATGAAATCGTCGAGACCCTGCGCGAGTGCATTCTGGAAGTGGCCGCCGAGCTTGAAGCGAGCGGACAGTACGCAGGCCAATGATTTCGTCAGTCAGGCTGTTACCAAGGGCGTGCCCAGCCGCTAGACTGCGGGGCATGAGCAAACCAGACGACGATACGCTGATCGCGATGCCCTTCGGGGCATTGCACAAATGGCATGGGGGAATGCGCGAGGCATTCGCCCATATCGACGGGCCTGACGCCCTGCAACACCTGGCGTCAGCGTTGGCGCAGCTGGTGTCCGTGGAGTCGATGATGATCAGCCTGGAGCGCAAGGACCGCGCGCCCCAGTTACTGCATCAGCGCGGGATTGCCCAGGAGTATCAGGTCTCGATTCTGGAGCGATATTTTTCCGGGGGCTATTTGCTCGACCCGTTCTGCCTGGCGGTGGAGCAGGGCTTGGCGCAAGGCTTCTATCACCTGGAGGAAATTGCCCCGGACAACTTCTTCGATAGCGACTACTACAAATCCTATTACCTGAAGGCGGGCTGCTCGGAAGACAGCTACTACATCGTCGATACCGGCAATGACACGAAGATTTCGGTCAGCCTCTATCAAGGTTTTGGCGGTGAATGCCTGAGCGTCGAACAGTTGAATCTGTTGCGTGCCGTAGAGCCGTTGGTGCGTGAATTCATCAGCGAATTCAGCCAACGTGGACTGCTGCGCAGTACCGGGATTGAGCGCGATAACGAGCAAGGCAAGCGCGATGATCTCAAGCATCGCGTGCAGGCGGCGTTCGAGAACTTCGGTTGTGAGTTGCTGACTGAGCGCGAACGGCAAGTGGCGCACATGGTGTTGCGCGGGCATTCGGTGAAATCCACGGCCAGCCAGATGAACATCTCACCGGAAACCGTGCGCATGCACCGCAAGAACCTGTACCTGAAGCTGGAGGTGGGCTCGCAGTCGGAGTTGTTTGCGCTGTTTATCGAGTGGTTGCGCAGGCACTGACCAAAATTTTTGGCCTGCCGATACCTCTGTAGGAGCGAGCCTGCTCGCGATGGCGATCTGTCAGGACCAATGATGTTGGCTGACACGCCCTCATCGTCGGAACGCCGCCCGGAGCAAGCTCGCTCCCACAGGTGCCGTGTGATCCCTGTGGGAGCTGGCTTGCCAGCGAAGCTTTTCAGACCTTCAACACCTTCCCGCCAATCGCCACCGCCACCAGCAACAGCGCCATCAAGGCAAAGGCAAAACTCAGGCTGCTGCCGTGGGCGATGAAGCCGATCACTGCCGGTCCCGCCAGAATGCCCGCATAGCCCAGGGTGGTAATGGCTGGCACGGCGATGCTTTCGGGCATGACCGTCTGCTTGCCGACCGCGGTGTACAGGACCGGCACGATGTTCGAGCAACCGGCACCCAGCAGCGCGTAACCCACCAATGCGGCTTCCCAACTCGGTGCGAACGTCGCCAGGAACAAGCCTGCGGCAGCCGTCAGCCCGCCGAATACAATCACCCGCGTCGCGCCCAACCGCCGTACGATTTTGTCACCGGTCAAACGCCCGGCGGTCATGGTCAAGGCAAACGCCGCATACCCGAGCCCCGCATACGCCGTGTCTATACCGCGTTCCTGCGCCAAAAACACCGCGCTCCAGTCCAGCGCCGCGCCTTCGGCGAGGAACACGATGAAGCACATGCCGCCGATAAACAGGACGATGCCATGGGGAACCGCAAACGCCGGCCCCGAACTCTCGCTGCCGTAGGGCAACAGATGCGGCACGGCCTTGGCCAGCGCGATCAGCAGCATCACGATCACCACCAACGTGGCCCCCAGCGGGGAAATCCCCAGGCCAAGCAACCCGCTGACACCCGCCGCACCGACAATTCCGCCCAGGCTGAACAAGCCATGGAAACCCGACATCATGTTTTTGCCGCTGGCGCGCTCGACGATCACGGCTTGCAGGTTGACTGTCGAATCCACCGTGCCCAGGCCCGCGCCGAACATGAACAGCACCGCAATCAAGGCCGGAATCGTTGACACCGTCGCCAGCAGCGGCAGGGCGGCACAGATCAGCAGGGTGCCGCCGGCCGTCACCCGCCGGCAGCCGAAACGCGAGGCCAGGATGCCGGCCAACGGCATCGCCAGGATCGAACCCACCCCCAGGCACAGCAGCAACAATCCCAGGGTGCCTTCATCCAGCCCGGCCCGGGCCTTGGCATAGGGTACCAGCGGCGCCCACGCGGCGATGCCGAACCCGGCGATGAAAAAGGCGATGCGCGTGGACATTTGTTCCAGGCGTCCGGGAACGAAGGTGGTTTGACTGTTGAGGCTGGTCATATCAATCCCTGGCAAAAAAACGTCACGTCCTCAACGGACAGTGATCGACCGGTGAGGGTTCGATCAGCGCCCGGAAGTTTTGCGTTGAAACAAAGCGACATCGTTGCACAGCGCCGGTGTCTTTCGCGATATGTTGAGCCATACCAATGACACACGGAGGGCGCCATGGCGCAGAGGTACGATGCACGGGGTAATATTTACATCGTGGTAGCGCCCGAAGAACTGCGCCGCCAGGGCATCGACCTGCCCCATCAGGCCAGCCTCGCCGCACAAACCCGGCAGGCATGGACAGTGGCGGCCATCGACGCATGCTGCAACTGGGCACCCGGCACGCAACCACCCGGCAGCAAGGATCATCGCAGCGACGGTTTGCTGGTCGGACCGTTTCAGTCCTCGCCACCCTTTGATCTGTTGATCGTCAATACCGACGGCACCCTGGCCGAGCGCAGCGGCAATGGGCTGACAATTTTTTCTCAGGCCCTCGGCGACCAAGGGTTGTTGCCAAAGAACGAAGCCTGTCTGCTCAGGGTTCATCACGACAAGGCTGATACACCTTCGCCGGGGCAGACTTCGGTGAAAGCCGCAGAGGTCGATGGCGTAAAGGGTTTCTGGCTCGACTTGGGCCAGCCGGGATTCGGGCCGTCGTCGGTCAGTGCTCACGGGGTTGAAGCGGTGGTGTTCAATGGTCGCGAACTCAGCCACGTTGAACAATTGGCGGTACTCAATAGTGCATGGTCGCGCAGCCAGTTCGCGCGGGTCGGCAATCCCCATTGCGTGACGCTGGTGGAAAGTGCCGAGGACCTGCCGAGCAACGAGCAGATGCGCGAGCCGGCGCTGGGTGAGGGGCTGACGCGGATTGCCTATGCCATGCCGGTTGGTGCAGGCAAACCTTGTCCGGCGGGGATCAATCTGCAATGGGCAATGCGCGTGTCCGAAGGGCACATCGCCGCACGGGTATTCGAGCGGGGCGAGGGGCCGACGGCGTCGTCGGGGACCAGTGCCAGCGCGGTGGCCTGTGCGGCCTGGCGGGCAGGTTGGGTCGGCGCCGGGGAGGTCAAGGTGACGATGCCGGGTGGCACGGCGCCGATCTTGCTGGAGGAAGAGTTGGGGGAATTGAGTCGGGTCAGCCTGTTTGGTACGGCTCGAATGATCGATTGACTTCGAAATAGCCATCGCGAGCAGGCTCGCTCCTACAGGTTTTGTGAACGACATATAACCACTGTAGGAGCGAGCCTGCTCGCGATGGGGCCAGTCCAGTCAGTGCAAATTTCAGCTCAGCCCACTGAACTCCACCACCGGCATCGTCCGCTTCATCAACACTTTGCCATCGCGTATCGAGTACAACGGCAACCCCTGGCTGCGGATCACCTCGTAATCACTCTCTGCCGACAGAATCAGCAGGTTCGCCGGTCGCCCGCGCTCCAGGCCATAGCGATTGCCGAGGTTCATGGCTTTGGCGCTATTGTCCGTCACCAGGTCCAGCGCACTTTGCAGGTTGCGATAACCGAGCATGTGGCAGATGTGCAACCCGGCTTCCAGCACCCGCAAAATGTTGCCATTACCCAGCGGATACCACGGATCGACGATCGAGTCCTGGCCGAAGCACACGTTCATGCCCGCTTCCAGTAGCTCGTTGACCCGGGTCACGCCCCGGCGTTTCGGGAAACTGTCGAAGCGCCCTTGCAGGTGGATACTCTCAGTGGGGCAGGAGACAAAGCTGATCCCCGAATGCCCGAGCAGGCGAAACAGTTTGGCGCAGTAGGCGTTGTCGTAGGAGCCCATGGCCGTGGTGTGGCTGGCCGTCACCCGCGAACCCATGTCGCGGCTGCGGGCCTCTTCGGCGAGCACTTCGAGAAAACGCGAATGCGGGTCGTCGGTTTCGTCGCAATGCACGTCCACCAGGCAACCGCTGCGTTCGGCCAGGTCCATCAGGAACTTCACCGAGCTGACGCCCTGGTCGCGGGTGTATTCGAAATGCGGGATGCCGCCCACCACGTCCGCGCCCATGCGGATGGCTTCCTCCATCAATTCTCGACCATTGCGGTAGGACTCGATGCCTTCCTGGGGGAACGCGACGATTTGCATATCGACCAGATGCCGGCTTTCCTCGCGCACTTCGAGCATCGCCTTGAGCGCGGTCAATTGCGGGTCGGTGACGTCGACGTGGGTGCGCACATGCTGGATGCCGTGGGCGGCGAGGGTCTGGATGGTTTTCCTGGCCCGGGTCTTGGTGTCCTCAAGGGTGATGGTCGCCTTGCGTTCGCCCCAGCACTCGATGCCTTCGAACAGCGTGCCGCTCATGTTCCAGCGCGGATCACCGGCGGTCAGGGTCGCGTCGAGGTGGATGTGCGGCTCGACAAAGGGCGGCACCACCAGATTGCCGCCGGCATCCAGATCGTCGGGGCCCAGGGTCGGGGCTTCGATCTGGCGGGTGATGCTGCTGATCAGGCCGTTTTTCAGGTACAACTCATGCAGGCCTTCCTGGTTGCGCAGACGGGCATTGATGATGTGCATCGGGCGAGTCCTTTTAGCGAATCGTGTAGGCAATACCTCTACGTTAGCTCGCCAGTGGCGGTCCCCGCCAGTGACATTGATCACTGTAGAACCAATGTGGGATTGGGTTTGTTCAGGAAATTTTTTGCAGGTGCAAAAAGCGCATCAAGGCAGCAATGACCGCTTCAGGTGCATCTTCCTGAACCAGATGCCCGGCATTGGCGACGGGATAAAACTGCGACCCTGGAATCATCCGGTGCAGCGCGCGCCCGCGTTCGATGGGAATCCACTGATCGTCTTCACCCCAGAGAATCTGCACCGGGCAGCGTATCGTCGGGTACAGCCCCTCAGCTTCACGGGTATGACGCTCGTCCATCTGCGCGATCTGCCGATAGAACGCCGCTTGCCCCGGCTCTCCCAGCCATGGCTGCACGTAGGGGGCGAGTTCGGCATCGGGGATTTCGCGCTGGATTGCCCCGCGAATATAGGCCGGCACGATGGCGCGCTGGATGTAATCGGGCAGTCCGCTGAACGCCGCCTCATGCTGACGCACATGCTGCACGAACGGCGAACCCCAGGGCGTTAGCGCCACCGGGTCGATCAGCGTCAGGCTGCGGTAATCCTTGCCGTTGAGCAGATGCGTGCGCAGGGCGGTGGCGCCGCCGAAGTCGTGGGCCACCACGTCGGGGCGATCCAGGCCCCAATGTTCCAGCAACTGTGCCAGCAACTGGTTTTGCACGCCGAGCGAGACATCGGCGTCGGGTTGCGCCGACTGCCCATAGCCCAGCAGATCGAAGTAGTAGACGCGGTGAGTGGCCGTGAAATACGGCGCGATCCGATGCCAGACACAGGAAGAAAACGGCGTGCCATGCACGAACACCAGCGGCGGGCCGTCGCCGTGCATGGCGTAGCGCACCTGATGTCCGTTGAAGGCAAAGACCTGATCCAGCGGCCAGTCAGTCATGGGCTTTTCCTCTTGGCGGGGGCGAGGTGAAAAGCATAGGCATAAAAAAACAGCCGATGAAGGCTGTTTTCTTGATTTCAGACTAAGCGCATTTCCTGTGGGAGCGAGCTTGCTCGCGATAGCGGTGGGTCAGGCACATCGATGTTGGATGTGCCGCCGTCATCGCGAGCAAGCTCGCTCCCACAGGT
>NZ_JBGCUL010000847.1:0-1930 GCF_054177685.1 Pseudomonas sp. P5_A2_2 | reverse complement strand
GACCAGGAGCGTTACAACGCCACTTACGCCGGCGCCGAGGCGATCCAGCCGCAAGACATCGCCGAGACCATTTTCTGGGTGCTCAATGCGCCTGCGCACATCAACATCAACAGCCTGGAGCTGATGCCGGTGAGCCAGACCTGGGCCGGGTTTGCTATCGAGCGTAAGTCTTAAGATCGAGTCACGGCCAATCGCGAGCAGGCTCGCTCCTACAAGGGATCTGCTGACACCAGAAAACCAGTGTAGGAGCGAGCCTGCTCGCGATGGGGACGGGCCAGACAAAACCGGACATCAGCTAGACTCCTCCCTCAAGCAGCTCGCCACACCCGGCGGTCTAGAGGTTTTAGAGGAGATCAAGTGAGCAATCGAGGCGAGCAGTCGCTGCTCAAGCAATCGACCTTCCTGATGCTCGCCGTGACATTCGCCGGGATCATCACCGGTTTTGTGTCAGGCGCCCAATCCATCCTGTTCGATGGCTTCTTTTCGTTAATCGCGGCCTTCATCAAGGTGCTGATGCTGATCACCGCCAGGCTGATCGCGAAGGAAAGCAACCAGCGCTTCCAGTTCGGTTACTGGCATCTGGAACCCATGGTGCTGGTGATCGAAGGCAGCTTCCTGTTCCTGGTTGCCATTTATGCCTTTCTCAATGGCGTGTTTGGCATCATCAGTGGTGGCCGCGAGGTCGAACTCGGTCTGGTGATTCTCTACGCGGCGGTGTTCACCGTCGTTGAACTGATTTACTTCTTCTACGTCCGCCATCGCAATCGCACACGCAAGTCATCGCTGATCCAGTTCGACAACATCAGTTGGCTGGTGGATGCGATGCTGTCGGCGGGACTGCTGGTGAGTTTCCTGATCGCGCTGCTGCTCAAGACTCAGGGTTACGACAAGTGGGCGGTGTATGTCGACCCGATGATTCTGATTCTGCTGGCCCTGGGCATGCTTCCTCCAGCGTTCAAAATCCTCGGGCCGGCATTGCGCGATGTGTTGGGGATCGTCCCGGATCAACTGGATGACAAGGTGCGTCAGGTGATGGAGGTGGCGAAGGTCGAGCATGGTTTCGACGACTACATTTCCTACGTGCAGAAACACGGCAGGGCCTGTTTTATCGAGATTCACATTGTATTGCCGAAGGATTACTGGCTGGACGGAATAGGGCAGCTGGACAGTTTGCGCGAGGAAATTTCCGCGAAACTCGGTAAGCCGGATGCCGCGCGATGGCTGACCATCAGCTTTACCGGGGATCGCAAGTGGACTGAGTGATTGGATTTCACCTTGTGGCGAGATATTCCGCCAACCCGCGATAACAAGTCGCAAGGTGATAGGGCGTTGTCGATGGCATGTCGCGGCGGCTGACTTCACCGTGCTCGTCACGGCATTCGTACCAGCCGCCGGCATGCAGCGAGCGCTGCTGCAACGCCTGCAACTGGCGCAGTACATCTGCTTCGCTGTGCGGTCGCAGCGTCAACGCGCGCAGGTACTCGGCCTGCGCCCAGATACGCTGCGTGGCGTCCCGGACGCCGTGATCCGCTGCGAAGTCGAGCATCGCCCGCACCGCGCCAGTCTGCTGATCGACGCCCATTTGCTCGGTAAAGGCGAAGGCCCGCTCCAGATTGGCATGCAGCGCCGAGTGGCGTAACAGCGCCGAGGATTCCAGCAGGAAATACCACTCGAACTGATGCCCCGGTTCAAACCAGTTATCCACAGACCCCAGCGGTTTTTCCATCAACACGCCGTGCTGCGGATCGATAAATCGTGCGTGCATGGCTGTGCATAACTCGACGAGCGCCTGTTGCACGTCGAGGTCTTCACGCACCGAGAGGGTGGCGAGGAATGCTTCGGCCAGGTGCATCAGCGGATTTTGCAAAGGGCCGCTGTCCAGCGACGCCCAGTCGCGGTCGAGCGTGGCTTCGTACAGACCGTCGTCCGT
>NZ_JBGCUL010000846.1:0-1936 GCF_054177685.1 Pseudomonas sp. P5_A2_2 | reverse complement strand
GCCGTTCACGAAGGATGCGAACGACGCAGATCCTGTGGGAGCGTGGCTTGCCCGCGAAGCAGGCGCCTCGGTATCAAAGCCCCGCAATCAAATCCCGATAATCCCCGACCGCCGCAAACTCCGCCGTATCCTTCGGCCCCTTGCGGCTGTCCGGTTCACGCACGGCCAGCAAATGCGCCACGCCAAAGTCCCGTGCACTGCGCAAAATCGGCAAGGTGTCGTCGATGAACAGGCTGCGCGCCGGATCGAAATCGATATCGGCTTGCAGCGCATCCCAGAACTGCGGGTTTTCCTTGGGGAAGCCGTAGTCATGGGAACTGATCAAGCGCTCGAAGTACGGCGCCAGCTCGATTTTTTCCAGCTTCAACGACAGTGCATCCCGATGGGCATTGGTGATCAGCACCACGCGCTTGCCGGCCCGTTTGATCGCCGCCAGAAAGGTGTCGGCATCCGGGCGCAGGGCGATCAGATGCGCGGTTTCCAGTTTCAGGTCGCGCACCGACAGCTTCAGTTCGGCGCTCCAGAAGTCCAGGCAGTACCACTGCAACTGGCCGGCATTGCGCTCGAACAACGGCTGCAATTCCATCTCGGCCATGGCCCGGCTGACCCCGTGCAGTTCTGCGTAACGCTGGGGCAGGTGCTCCATCCAGAAGTGGTTGTCGAAATGCAGGTCCAGCAGCGTGCCGTCCATGTCCAGCAGAACGGTATCGATGTCGGACCAGGGTAATGAAGGCATGGCAACGTCTCGGGCAGTAGAAAGATTTCTGGCGTAAACAATCGGGCAAGCCGCGTTATAGTAGCGCGTTCACGCCAAGGAGCTTTGCATGCGCCAGAAACCCACCATACTCGCCCGCGAAATTGTCGCCACCAGTCGATTGTTCTGCGTCGAAGAGCTGAAGTTGCGCTTTTCCAACGGCGTGGAGCGCACCTATGAACGCCTGGTTGGCAAGGGTGCCGGGTACGGCGCGGTGATGATCGTGGCGATGCTCGATGCCGAGCATGCGGTACTGGTCGAGGAGTATTGCGGCGGCACCGATGCATATGAAATGTCGTTGCCCAAGGGTTTGATCGAGCCGGGCGAAGACGTGCTGGCGGCGGCCGAGCGTGAACTCAAGGAAGAGGCCGGTTTCGGTGCGCGGCAACTGGAGCACCTGACCGAGCTGTCGCTGTCCCCCGGTTACATGAGCCAGAAGATTCAGGTGGTGCTGGCCACCGACCTCTACGAAGAGCGACTGGAAGGCGACGAGCCCGAGCCGATGCGGGTGGACAAGATCAATCTGCGTGAACTCTCGGCGCTGGCGCAAAACCCGCAATTTACTGAAGGCCGAGCCTTGGCGGCGCTGTACCTGGCCCGAGACCTGCTGACTCAGCGCGGAGCGTTCCAGCCATGAATTTCCCGCATCCGTTGATGGCACCGGTCATCGAGCTGGCCTTGCAGGCCGGTGAGGCAATCCTGCCGTTCTGGCGCACGGGCACGGCCGTCACGGCGAAGGCTGATGATTCGCCGGTGACCGCTGCAGACCTGGCCGCGCACCACCTGATTCTGGCCGGGCTGACGAAACTGGACCCGAGCATTCCGGTGCTCTCCGAAGAGGACGCCAACATCCCCCAAAGCGTGCGGGCCGGATGGCAGCGCTGGTGGCTGGTTGATCCGCTGGATGGCACCAAGGAGTTCATCAGCGGCAGCGAAGAATTCACCGTCAACATCGCCCTGATCGAAAACGGTCGAGTGGTGTTCGGCGTGGTGTCGATGCCGACCAACGGTCGTTTCTATGTCGGTGGCGCCGGCCTCGGTGCCTGGCGCGGCGATAAAGGTGGCACGCCGGTGGCGATCAAGGTGCGTGATGCATTAGCGCCAGGCGAGTCGTTCACCGTGGTGGCCAGCCGTCGCCATTCGAGCCCGGAGCAAGAGCGTTTGCTGGCCGGGTTGAGCGCC
>NZ_JBGCUL010000845.1:0-1938 GCF_054177685.1 Pseudomonas sp. P5_A2_2 | reverse complement strand
TTACTAGGGTGGACCCATCGGGTTCATGAGAATTCCACCGGCATGGAGCGTCGGCTGGCCGTAGCAGGAATCAGGGCATCAGGGGCAACTGCATTATGCGCGTGACCCCGACGGGCGGTCGTCTGTCAAAGCAGCGCATCATTCTCGAGGCTTCATTGCATGAACGAATTACAAGATCTGATTGATAACAACGAGCGTTGGGCCGCTGCGATCAAGGAGGAAGATCCTGACTTCTTCGCCAAGCTGGCTCGCCAACAGACTCCGGAGTACCTGTGGATCGGTTGTTCCGATGCCCGGGTGCCGGCCAACGAGATCGTCGGCATGCTGCCGGGCGATCTGTTCGTACACCGTAATGTGGCCAACGTGGTGCTGCACACCGACCTCAACTGCCTGTCGGTGATTCAGTACGCGGTCGATGTGCTCAAGGTCAAACACATCCTCGTCACCGGTCATTATGGCTGCGGTGGTGTGCGCGCCTCGATGCAGGATCGTCAGTTCGGCCTGATCGACGGCTGGCTGCGCTCGATTCGCGACCTGTATTACGAAAAGCGCGAAGAACTGGCCAAACTGGCCACCGAAGAAGAACGGGTCGACCGTCTTTGCGAGCTCAACGTGATTCAGCAGGTGGCCAACGTCGGTCACACCAGCATTGTGCAAAACGCCTGGCACCGCGGGCAGAGCCTGTCGATCCACGGCTGCATTTATGGCATCAAGGATGGCCGCTGGAAGAGCCTGAATGCGACCATTAGCGGTTTCGAGCAACTGCCACCGCAGTACCGCCTGCGACCGTTCGAGCCCCTGTAAAGTCCCTCAGCGCAGACTCTGCCGACGCCACTGTTGCAAAAACAGCTGGCCGTCGGCGTTCGGCGTCTCATCGTAGCCGGTGATCCAGCCCCGGCAGTTGTACGAACCGCAGTGGCAGGCAAACTGGCGCAGCAGCTTGTCTTCCGTGGCAGCGTAATCCATCGACAGCCAGTCGCCTTTCTGAATGTCCTTCAGCGCCCATAACCACAGCTCACTCATGTCCAGAAACACGTTCGGGTCGCAGGAGTGGCGCAGCAGCCCGCAGAAGCGCGGGTCATAGACGTGAACAGCGGGCGCCAGCTGGCGGGTATGTCGGCTGCGATAGGGCAGCAAATGCCCCGATACCCGGCAGATTCGACTGATGCGGGGAAATTCGCGCAGCGCTGCTACGGCCATCGGCGTGCCTTTGTCATTCGAGAGAATCTCGAAATCGGCCAGGGATGGAAATCCGAGGTGAAGGGGCAACTCCACAAAAGGATAAACACCCTGCGGCGGTGGTGCGAGAGACTTGCGCTGTGCATTGGCTTTCATAACGATCCTTGTCGGCTGGCTGCTGCGACTTCCATCGGCTGACGATCCTGTCAGCGCAGCAACACATGGGTACGGCCCAAGCCTCTCGCAGATACTGCGGGCGGTCTACTGTCATAACTGACAGGTCGACTGCCATCAATCGGTTTATAGCGGTGGAGCGGGCAGGGCAGTGGTTGGCGCTGGCGCCTTGAGCTGTTTGAGCTGCAGCTGGATCGGTGCAGTCGAGCATTTGGCCGCAGCCTGTCCCGGCGTCAGGTTGCGAATCGAGGTGTAGAACAGCGCGCAGGTTTTTTCTTTCTCGGCCACTTGCCAGGTTTGCGTGCAGGTTTTCAGCTCGACGTCGGCATTGCTGTCCGGTTGACGGCCCATGACGGCCTGCCAGCACGCGGCACTCAAATCCTGGCCCATGACTTTCAGGCCCGCCGCATCGGCCTTGGCCTTGGCATCGTTGCCGGAATAGTTCGCCGGATCGGCGGCGTACCAGATGTAGCTCGGGTGGTTGGAACCCAGCACCCGCACGTTCACCCCGTCACTCGGGCTGATCGTCGCCAGACCCAGCACGTTCACGGTCGGCCCGTATTGTTGCTTGATCCAGTTACGCAC
>NZ_JBGCUL010000844.1:0-1941 GCF_054177685.1 Pseudomonas sp. P5_A2_2 | reverse complement strand
ATGATCGACCTGCTGTCCGAACTCTACCCGTAGCGCAAGGGGGGCAGTTCGACATCGACGCAATCTGCGCCGATGGTGTGACGATTCCAGGCTTTACACAAAACCTGTGGGAGCGAGCCTGCTCGCGATGGCGGTGGGTCAGTGAACAACATATTGACTGACACTCCGCCATCGCGAGCAGGCTCGCTCCTACAGGGATTTTGGGTGAATCAGGAAGTCAGGCCTTGCTGGCTTTCAGATAAGCACCGAGGCGCCGCCCCATTTCCTCACCCAGCGCCTGCAAGCCACTGAGCGGCCGCACCATCACTTCAAACTCGACAATCCTGCCCTGTTCGTTGAAGCGGATCATGTCGATGCCCTTGAGCTCTTTCTCGCCGACTTTGGCGCTGAATTCGAGAATCACGTTCAAGCCGTCCGCCGTCGCCAGTTCGCGGTGATAGGCAAAGTCCTCGAACACGTTCATGACCGTGTTGAGGATCATCGACACCACTGGCGCCCCGGGATACGGCGTGTGTGCCATTGGCGAACGGAACACCGCCTGCGGATCGAGCAATTCAGGCAAGCCGCTCAAGTCGCGGTTGCCGATCATCGCATGCCACTGCTTCAGGGACGCTGCGACATTGGGGTTCAGGTTCAGCTCGGACATCTTCAACTCCTGTTTTTTATTGTTGTGGTGCGAAAGCGTTGGTCGATCACCCTGGCGGCATCGTCGGCCCATTGCTGGCCATCAAGCCCGGCTCGGGCGTCATCCGCCGCGTGTGCAGGCCCTGCAACAGCAACATCGGACCGAGGCGTATTTTGGCGAGGGTTTCAGTGTGGCTCATTTGAGGTTATCGCCCTGCAATACACAGCTCCCCGGTCGCACGAATCATCGCCTGCTCATGCAGGTAATCCTTGATCAGCGCGGAGCGTTCGGTGGCCAGCCATTGCGGGCAGTTCGGGTCTTTGCGGTAGGGCAGGAAATCGGCGTACTGCTGGAGCAGCAGATTTTGCAGCTTGTCGAGCTTGGGCCGGATGTCGTTAATGAGGTCCGGCCGTGGCGTGTCCGGTGCTTTGTGCGCCGCTTGCCATTGCGCGAGCCGGCCGTATTGCACCAGTTTGCTGGCTTCGATCTGGGCGGCGATCAGGTCGGCGACATCGTCGGGGTCGAGCTTGCGCTGGGTGGCTTGCGCGCGCGCGTTGGCGATGACTTGCGCTTCCCGGGCGTTGTCCTGGACCGGTTTGCCGCTGTCCCACTTGGTCAGCGCCACCTGCTCACTGATGTACAACCGCTCATTCATCGTCGCCAGCAAGGGTTGCAAGGCATCAGGTGCGGGGGGCGGCGTGTCTGCTTGCACACAGCCAGCGAACAAGCCGAGCAGGGTGCAGGCCAGCCAGTACGGCAGGCGAGAGGAGCGGGGCATGGGCAGAACCTCCTTGGACGCTGAAATCACTCCGGCTTGTGTATCACAAGTGCAGCCAGGGAACGACAGGTTGCGAAGGATTCAGGCCAGCAGCCGCTCAATCTGCGCCAGCTCCCAGGTGCTGAGCAAACTCACCGGGTCGGTACCGAAGCGCTGCCCGCTGTCGAACGCATACTCGCGGCCATCGGGGCTTTGGCCGTGCAGGCAGTGGCGCAAGTGACCGGCGTCGACTTCGAGGGTCAGGCGCCAGCCGTCGATGTCGACTTCCACAGGGCGCGACGCGTATTGATCATCAAGACGCTGGACTGTGCGAATGCCCTGGGCGGCATCACGCAATTGCTGATAAACCTCGCGGGCGGTGAGGGCGGGCACAGGTGTCTCCGGGGTGAAGTCGCAGGCACAGGATAAATCATTGCCATACAAAAAAGCCCGGCAGATGCGGCTAATTCCAGTCAGTCAATCGTTGGAACACCACAAACCTTGTGGGAGCGAGCTTGCTCGCGATGACGGTTGGACAGTCACACAAGGGGTGCCTGAC
>NZ_JBGCUL010000843.1:0-1944 GCF_054177685.1 Pseudomonas sp. P5_A2_2 | reverse complement strand
GGACGAAGCGTGTCGCATAGGTTTGCCACAGTGGCCAGGCCGGCGGCTCGCAGGATTGTGCGGCCGCCATCGCCGGCGCCAGCAGGGCGAGCGCAAGCACAGCGCTCAACCTGCGCGCGTTACCGCGCAGGCCCTGGCGAAGTGAAGTACCCCGGCTGCTCATGGACGTCACAGGCATGAACGACACTGGCCCGCGCGGCTCATTGGCCAAGACGATGCTTGGCCCGTAGGCGCAGGGCCAGGTAGGCCATGCAAGAAAGCAGCAGGACCCCGATGAGGGTGAGCAGCATGAGCGCCATGACATTCTGCGAGAGGTACCACTGCAGATAGCGCAACGGACCCAGGCGCCCGACGTAGTAATCCTGCTCGGCGACCAGCGATTCGACATGCTTGCCCCTGACCACCACCAGACTGCCTTGCAGTTCGTTGGCATTTTCTTCGCTGCTGAGCAGGGCACTGGTCACGTCGGCCAGGCCGCCGGGCCTTGTGCCGGCGATAAATATCACGCTGCGCCCACTCTTGAGCGGCGATTCGAAGCCGGTCAGATAAGCACTGCCGTCCTCAGCGCTGAACCTGAAGCTGCTGCGCGCTTCACGCCGATTGGTTTTGGTATCCGGGCTGATCCAGTTGCGCAGACGCAACGGCAGGTCAGACAGTTCAAAGTACTGCGCAGCATCTTCGCCCCTGGCCGGCAGAAGGCTTTGCCATTGCTCCAGCAGCGGCTGATTGTTGCCCGAGGCGAGCACCAGCAAATCCCGGTCGCGTTGCTCGGCCACCTGGTCGGCGTGGACCACTTTCACGCCGGTGGCCGGATAACCGGTGGAGTCGCCGAAGCGGCCCAGCAGGGTCAGATAGGCGCTCAGATCGGCCGGGCCTGGCTCGTTGGGCAGGATCACCGAGGTTTCAGACAGGTCGGCCATGCGGGTGAACGGGAAGCCACTGTCCTTGAACACCCCGAGGTTGGGCATGGCCATGAAATGTTCGTATTGGCTGAGGTCCAGGGTCGAGTCCGGGTCGATCACACCGCGCATGTTGTCGATGATGATGTCGCGGCATTCGCCCTGTTTGATGTAGTCATACATGAAACGAAATTGCAGGCGCGACTGCAGCGCGACTGAATTGAGCGGCAACAGCATGCGCGACGTGCGGGCCAGGCTGTCGTCGGTTTTGAGCATCGACAGCAGGCTGTCGCTGTTGCCGAGTTTCTCGATCGAAGGCAGGTCGATCGACTTGATGAAGGTATCGTTGAAACTGATCAGCAACGAAGAGTTGGTGGAGACCGGTTGCGGCGTATAACGGTACTTCAGGTCAAGTTGCGCACCGGGCTCACGCCAGTTGAACAGATCGGGTGGCAAGCGCAGGGCAACGGTCATTTGTCCCGGGTTATAACCCGACACATTGAGTTCCGCGGGTTTCGCCAGTTCACCCAGACGAACCGGGCGATCGGAGGGCAGCCAGTTGGGCGCGTCGTACGGTTGGCGTGGCTTGAGCGAGTCGATCCGGTCGATCACCACGCTCTGTCCGGAAAAGGCCGAGCCACCGAGGGCCAACGCAGTCGCGGCAACTTTGAGATCGGCGCCATCGCGCCCGGAGACGATCAACAGTTTGCCCTGAGCATCATTCGGGTTGCTCACGAGGGTCAATGTCGGCCCCGTGGCCTCTTTGATCGGCAAACCACTCAAGGTCGTTGATTCGCTGGCGCTGACAAACACCACCGCGTTCCCTTTGGCCGGCAGGCTGCTGAGGCTGGTGGGGAAGGTTGCGCCGCGATAGCTGGCCAGTGCGCCGAACCAGGAAGAAAGGATGCCGGCGGCTTCAAGCTCCGGACCGCCTGGGTGCGCGGCGAACACGAAGGGCAGCTTCAGGGGCGAGGCGTCTCGACGATCGAACAAGGGCAGCGGCAGAGCGGACAGGTCGTTGGGCTGCTTAATCGAGGACACTTGG
>NZ_JBGCUL010000842.1:0-1949 GCF_054177685.1 Pseudomonas sp. P5_A2_2 | reverse complement strand
CTGTAGTTCCAGCCTGCAGCCTCGAGCGCCGCAACCGTTGCGACGGCTTCGGCGCGCGTGCTCGGCTGGCGGACCAGGGCGCCACCCACCACTCCGATCGCGAACGGATTTCCTCCGCTCTCGACTTTGATGAGTGCTTGTGCCGTGTCCTGCGCGATCAGCGGTGCGCAGGACAGAACGAGTGCAGCCAGGTCGATCACGATCAGCTGCCCCCGCCCGTGGGTTCGCCGCCCGGCGCCGGAGCAGGAGGCTGAATCGCGAACCACGCGGCGTAGTCGCGATCGAACCGGTCGTCGATGGCGGAAGGGTCACGGGCGAACGCGGCCTTAGCGGCCGGAAGCCACTCAGTCACCGAGTCGCCATTTGGCGTCCACCATGTGCGAGACCAGGGTTGGCCGTCAACCACTGCGTCCACGACCGCGGAGAACGGGCACTGGTACATGACACCGCTTTCCAGCTGGATTTCGGTGCGGTACTGAACTGGGCACAGATCGGGCGCGATGAAGGTGTTCCCCGCCCGGCTGTTGCCACCCATGCTGCACTCAGGCCATCCGCGACCGCGCGCTACGTCGCGCATCGCTTGTTCAACGTCCGGCCGGCACTGGCTGATGTTTTTCCAATTGCCCGCCAGACACAGCAGCACCTTGCAGCCATCGACTGCCTGCACGGTCGCAGACATGGAGAAAAGAGCCGCTGCGAGGCACAATGCGCGGATGACAAAAGGTCGAGATGTGACGTTTTTGGTTCCCATCAGTCATCCTTGAAACAAGCCGGTTGAGAGAAAGTTAACGAACTTGGATAAGTTACGCGAATTGTCGTGACCAATCAATCGGAAGTTGATTGTTTTAACGGGCTGTTACCGATTGTCGTTCAGATCTCGTACTTGGAATTCCGCCCCACTTGTCCAAAACATTCAAAAAATGACAACTGAGCCGCTCGGCGGGCGTCAACCGTCCTTGGGAACACTCTGCGTCAATCGCTTGCTGGAGCGCCACGGCGTGGGGGAGCGCAAGCGCGCGTCGGTGCTAGAAAAGGCTCTTGGTCAGTCGTATCAGCAAGTGCGACGACGCCTGATCGACGAATCGGCGTGGACGCTCGAAGAGCTGCGAGACATTGCCGACCACTTCGGCGAGACGTTGCAGTCGCTCGTGGCTGACTCGCCCTCGGGCAACACTGCATCCGCACTGCTGGTCAGCGGCTCGCTCCGCATCCCGTGCTCGGTATGGCTCGGCGAGACCCCACAGCTCGCGCGCCCCGGTCCTCTGGTGGCTACACGCCCGACCGCTGGTGAATGGCTGGTCGTGCCGGCCGGCGAGGCCGCGGGCGTGGAGTCTTTTGAAGTCAAACGTTTGCTGATCCAGGCGACCACACGTTCCGCGCGGCGAATCGCCGTCCTAGACGACGACCGCGACCTTGCGCAAAGCATTGCGCAGTACATGAACGAGGTGGGCCTCGACGCGACCGCCTTCTATACGGTCGATGACCTGTCGAAGGCCGTCTCGGTTGAGCCGTTTGACGGGTACGTCATCGACTGGCTGGTCAACAAGCAGAGCGCCAGAACCGTGATCGTCGAGATCCGGGCTCAAAGTTCCACCTGTCCTGTCGTGGTTCTCACGGGCCAGATGCGGGACGGCCATCTTGAAGAGTCGGAGCTCTCGGCAGCTGCAGCAGCGTACAGGCTTCAATACTTTGAGAAGCCAGTACGCACTTCGGCCATCATGTCGGCGCTGGAGTTGGGGTTCGAGCGTCGAGCAAGCGCTTGAGCGTTCGCACCGAGATTGGCTTGCGAACGAATTGGTCGAAAGGCCACGCCCGCCCTTCGTCGGTCTTTTCTCCGGCGGTCATCGAGATGAATCGAGCCGCGTGATTCGGCCCGTCGCCGCGCCTGGTGTCGCGCGCAAGCTCGGCGCCCGACGTGACCGGCATCTGGAGGTCGAATAACACTGTGT
>NZ_JBGCUL010000841.1:0-1959 GCF_054177685.1 Pseudomonas sp. P5_A2_2 | reverse complement strand
CTTCTCGGTCAGGCGAAACAGCGTGATGTTCGAGGTACTGGAAAGCTCAATCAAACCGGCCTCTTCCAGGGCCTTCAGCAAGCGGTAAGCGGTATCCGGTTTATCAGTGAGCAGCGGCAGCTCCTCGATGATCTTGGCCTTGCTCAGCGCGAAGAAGATCCCGTCATCCGTCTTGATTGGCTTGGTCCAGCTCGGGCAGCCGTAGACGAAGGCGAACAGCAGAGCCTGCTGAGAGTTCAGCCCCCACTCCAGCGCCTTCACCTGGTTGATCGTAACGGTGTATTGCATGTCAGGTGTTCCTGACAAAGTGAGAACGCGGAGAAGTACGCGACACGTTTTTCGAATTCTGAAAACGTGTCGCGACATTGAAGGGGGTATTGCTTGAATTAGGCTGGCTCTGCATAGTCGGGCCTCTCTAGTTTTACAAATCAGCCACCATGCCCGGTGGCTTTTTTGTGCCTGAAATTTGGTCTTATCAGGGCCTACTCAGGCCTTTCGATGGAAAGGTGCTACGGTTCCCCTCGGATTTCGGGGCTTGGTTCGGTTGGCCAGTTCTCGACGCATCAACTCGGCAGCCAGCTCTTCGGGGGTAACCCCCCTCTTCTCTGCTTCACGCTCCAGCTGATCCATCAGGGCCTGGTCCAAGCCGACCTGTTCGATAGGCATGGGGCCTCCTTTGGGCCTTCAGGCCGCGTTGTGCTCAGCTGTATCCTCAGACGACAAGGCGGCAAGCTGGGCCTCTAAGAGCTCCCGACAAAGGACTGCGCGCTGTGTGCGATGGAATTTCGCCAGCGCTTGAATGAGATCAAACGTGTCCTCATCAACACGGACCTTGATCTCGCGGTCATGGAGGTGCTTGGGATTGGCGTACATGCGGTCGATGCTCCTGGCTGATGAAATTGGCTTAAGCGGCTGATTGAGTTGGCTCGGAACTGCGTAGGTATGCCCAGTCGATATCCGGGCGCATTTCCTCGCAGGTCACCGAGCGAGAGGATTCGCGCTCAATGCTGATGGCGAGCGCAGCACCCGGACGCCGGTAGCCGTAGGCAACCTGCTTGAGCTGTCCGACAGTCGTGCCGCAGCTCGCTGCAAAGTTCTCAAGGGACTGCTTGTCAAATGGCTTGATGTAGTCGTGCAGATTCATGGGTGCGCCTCCGTATTGCCGCCAGATTAGCAACTGCTAATCTGACATTCAATAGCAGACCGTAATTTACTGAGTACTAAACGGAAGCGATCATTCGCGAATGGATATAAATCAACTACGAGTACAAGCTCTTAAGGCCGTAATGGCTGGGGCTTCGCAGAAAGACTTTGCCAATCAGCACGGCCTGGATGCGTCGTATCTGTCCCAAATTCTTAACGGGCACAGAAACCTCGGCGAGAAGGCTGCAGCGAACTTGGAAGAAAAGATCGGCTTGGCTGCTGGCAGCCTGGTCAGCCCTGCGCGCTCCGAGGTGGCGTCACCTGTGAAGCCAGGTCTCTCGGCGATTGAACAGCTGAAGCTGTCCTTGTCCAAGGTGAAGGGATTTTCCAGCGAAGCGCGGGACCGCATCGTGGCGGCGGCAGAGGAGCCAGATAGTGGCCCGGCAAATTTTTTACCAGCCAGCCTTTCGAGCCTTCGCCCAACAAATGATGAAATCCTAATCCCGCAGTACGACATACGGGCAGCTATGGGGCACGGGCAGGTGCCTCCAGATTACACAGAGGTAGTTAGGAACTTGGTTGTGCGGGAGGAAATCCTGCGCGATAAAGGCGTCACCTATACCTCGACATCAGCTCTCGCGATGATCAATGGCTGGGGCCAAAGCATGGAAGGGACGATCAATGACAAGGACCTGGTAATTGTCGACAAGGGGATCAAGGATTTTGTTGGGGACGGGATTTACGTTTTGACTTGGCATCAAGAGCTATACATCAAGCGGATGATGCGTCTGGATGAAGAGCACTACAGGCTCATAT
>NZ_JBGCUL010000840.1:0-1965 GCF_054177685.1 Pseudomonas sp. P5_A2_2 | reverse complement strand
GTCCTTGGTCGCCTGGGTCATCGAGCCGGACACGTCCATCAGGCAGAACATCACGGCCTTGGAGCTGGGGTTGGGTTGCTTGATGAGCAGGTTGTACTTGAGGTCGAATGTGTCGAGAAACGGTATGCGGTGAATGCGCGCGCTGAGTTTTTCGATTTCAGCTTCTATTTCCTGAATATCGCCGAAATTATCTGGTTCTTCCAGCTTGATTCGCAGAAGTTCTTCCTTGGCTTCGCGCAGTTTCGCCCGGCTGCTGCCGGACAGGGCGATTCGCCGGGCGTGGGCTGAACGCAGGGTACGGATGATGTTGATCCGCGACGGGTTGCCCTCGTTACTGATCCCGGCCCGCACGGTCTTGAAGGTATCGGTGCCGGTCAGGTTGCGCTTGACCAGGTTGGGCAGTTCGAGATCCTCGAACATGAATTCGAGGAACTCTTCCTGGGTGATCTGAAAGACGAATTCGTCCATCCCTTCACCGGAATTGCCGGCCTTGCCGGGGCCTCGACCGCCACCGCCTCCCGGTGGCCGGGCGATATGTTCGCCACTGGTGAATTCCTTGTTGCCCGGGTGCACGACCGTCTGCTTGCCGCCGCGACCGTGGTGAAGCACCGGCTCGTCGATGTCGCGGCCGGGAATGCTGATTTGTTCGCCGTGTTCCATATCGGTAATGGAGCGCCGGCTGACCGCCTCTTCGACAGCCTTTTTGATGTGGTCACGGTAACGCCGCAGAAACCGCTGACGGTTCACCGTGCTCTTGTTCTTGCCATTGAGACGTCGGTCGATCACATAGCTCATGACTGCTCCTTAGAAGCTGTCCTGAAAGGGGCGAGCGGTGATACAGCATCGAACCGAGAGCCGAGGGATATTGAACGCTCCCCCAAGCGCTTTGGATGCTGCCTGAACTCGCTACCGACTTTCGAACACCTCCCAGAGGCCTGTGTAACAGAAAAGCCCACACAGGTCTCTGGCTGACGACAACCGGTCTGACCGGCAGCGGGTTATTGTGATTTTCTGACTCGCAGGTACCACTCGGACAGCAGTCGTACCTGTTTGTCGGTGTAACCGCGCTCGACCATCCGTGTGACGAAGTCGTTGTGTTTTTGCTGGTCCTCTTTGCTGGCCTTGGCATTGAAGCTGATGACTGGCAGCAGGTCCTCGGTGTTGGAGAACATTTTCTTCTCGATGACCACCCGCAGTTTTTCGTAGCTGAGCCAGGTCGGGTTCTTGCCGTTGTTGTTGGCCCGGGCACGCAGGACGAAGTTGACGATTTCGTTGCGGAAATCCTTCGGATTGCTGATGCCGGCCGGTTTCTCGATTTTCTCCAGTTCTTCGTTCAACGCTACGCGGTTGAGGATCTCGCCGGTTTCCGGGTCGCGGTATTCCTGGTCCTGGATCCAGAAGTCGGCGTACAGCACATAGCGATCGAAGATGTTCTGGCCGTACTCGCTGTAGGACTCGAGGTAGGCGGTCTGGATCTCCTTGCCGATGAATTCGATATAGCGCGGTGCCAGGTACTCCTTGAGGAAGCGCAGATAGCGTTCGCGGGTCTCCGCCTGGAACTGTTCCTGCTCGATCTGTTGTTCCAGCACGTAGAGCAAATGCACCGGGTTGGCGGCAATTTCGTGCGGATCGAAGTTGAACACCTTCGACAGGATCTTGAACGCGAAACGGGTGGAAAGACCGTTCATGCCTTCGTCGACACCGGCGTTGTCGCGGTATTCCTGGATCGACTTGGCTTTCGGATCGGTGTCCTTGAGGTTCTCGCCGTCGTACACGCGCATCTTCGAGTAGATGTTGGAGTTTTCCGGCTCCTTGAGGCGCGAGAGCACGGTGAACTGGGCCAGCATCTTCAGGGTATCCGGCGCGCAATGAGCCTTGGCCAGCGAGCTGTTGAACAGCAGCTTGTCGTAGATCTTCACTTCGTCACTGACCCGCAGGCAGTACGGCACTTTGACGATGTAGATC
>NZ_JBGCUL010000839.1:0-1969 GCF_054177685.1 Pseudomonas sp. P5_A2_2 | reverse complement strand
GCGCCAGGGCGGCATGGGCAACGCCCTCGATTTCTTCCGCTGCCTGGCCAACCGCTGGCTGGCCCGTGATTACACCTGGGGCGAGCCGCAGACCCTGCCACGCACGGCGATTTACCATCCGCACAAACACGCAGCCGCGCTGAGCGACTGGCAGGCCGGCTGGCACGCCGATCAACCGGTGGCGGCGGTGCTGTTCTACCGCTCGCACTTGCAGGCGGCGAACACTGCTTTTATTGATGTTTTTTGCCAGCGCCTGCAGGCGGCGGGGTTGAATCCGTTGCCGATTGCGCTGGCCAGCCTGAAAGAGCCCGGTTGTCTTACCGTGGTCGAGGACTGGCTGGATGAGACCAGCGTCTCGGTGATCTTGAACACCACCGGCTTCGCCCAATCCRGTCCTGAAGCACCCCATCTACGGCCGTTTCGCCGCAATATTCCGGTGATCCAGGCGATTTGCGCCCAGGACAACGAGCCCGGTTGGCGCGCCAGCGAACAGGGGCTTGGCCCCCGTGACCTGGCGATGCACATAGCCTTGCCTGAGCTGGACGGACGCATCATCAGCCGCCCGATCAGTTTCAAGGACCTGGCGTGGCGCAGTGAGCGCAGTCAGTCGGATGTGGTGTGCTACCGGGCCCAACCTGAGCGTATGGATTTCGTTGCCGAACTGGCCCGGCGCTGGGTCGATCTGGCGCGGGTGCCCAATGCAGAAAAACGCATTGCCTTGATTCTCGCCAATTACCCGACCCGCGACGGCCGCATCGGTAACGGCGTCGGCCTAGACACCCCGGCAGCCGCGCTGAATATTCTGCGGGCGCTGCATGCCGAAGGTTATCCGTTGCCGGCTGAGTTGCCGGACAGCGGCACAGCATTGATCCAGCAGTTGCTGGGCGGCGTCAGCAACGATCTCGATACCCTTGACCTGCGTCCGTGCCAGCAGAGCCTGGGGATGGATGATTATCTGGCGATGTTCAATGCACTGCCCGAAGCCAATCGCGCGGCGGTGCTCGAACGTTGGGGCGCACCGGAAAACGACCCCATGTGCCGCAGCGCACGGATGATGATCGCCGGCCTGCGCTTCGGCCTGACCTTCGTCGGCATTCAACCGGCCCGGGGTTACCAGGTCGACCCGAGCGCGGTGTATCACGACCCGGACCTGGTCCCGCCCCACGGTTACCTGGCGTTTTACTTCTGGCTGCGCAACACCTACGGCGCCCACGGCGTGATCCACGTCGGCAAGCACGGCAACCTCGAATGGCTGCCGGGCAAAGGCGTGGGGCTCTCGGAAAACTGCTGGCCGGATGCACTGCTCGGGCCGTTGCCGAACATCTATCCGTTCATCGTCAACGACCCGGGTGAGGGCGCCCAGGCCAAGCGGCGCACCCAGGCGGTGATCATCGATCACCTGATGCCACCGCTGACCCGCGCCGAAACCTACGGCCCGCTGCGCAACCTCGAGCTGTTGGCCGACGAATATTACGAAGCGCAGTTGCTCGATCCGCGCCGCGCCCGCGAGTTGCAGCGCGACATCCTGCAACTGGTGCGCGACACGCACATCGACCGTGAACTGCAACTGGAGGAGCAGCTCGACGGCGATGCCGATGCAGCGATCTGGTTGCCGCGACTCGACACTTATCTGTGCGACTTGAAAGAGTCGCAGATCCGCGATGGCCTGCATGTGTTCGGCGAGTCGCCCACCGGTCGTTTGCGTATCGATACGTTGCTCGCGTTGTTGCGTATTCCACGGGGCGATGGCCGGGGCGCGCAGTCGAGTCTGCTGCGGGCACTGGCCAAGGCTTTCGAACTGGGTTTCGACCCGCTCGATTGTGCGCTGGCCGAACCGTGGACAGGGCCGCGCCCCGAGGCTCTTGAGAACATCAGCGAAGAGACCTGGCGTACGGCGGGCGATACCCGCGAACGCCTGGAGTTGTTCGCCGCGCAGTTGATTTCGGACGTTTTGAATAGCACCTGTAGG